>URJI01000005.1 GCA_900548215.1 uncultured Coprococcus sp.
GATTGCCATAGGAAGCATGAGAGTTGCCCGTTCGTAAGGAATTCCATATTTTTCAGACAGAACCTCCGGAGTTGTCTCCACCACCTTATGATAAAGCACCCTGAACTGATCCCTTGTGATATTATTATCTATCCCAAGTTCAGGTCCAACCTTCTTCAAATTCACTATTCCATCTCCGATTGCAATTATACTTTTGATGTCTTTATCATTTATAAAGAGGTTTCTGAATTCTTCTATGAAATTAGACACATACTCCTCCATGATATTTTCAAGGGCAACTGTGTCCGCACCATACTTCGCCAGATAATCCCGGATTCTGACCGCTCCTATCGGAAGGTTCTGGGTCTGTATGAGATTTTGCCTGTCAAATATAGATATCTGAACACTTCCCGCGCCTATATCCAGAAGCGCCCTGTTCTTGATGCCATCCTCCGCCATGCCAGATTTTGCAGCGTAGGCCTTGTAATTCATAAATCTCTGTTCCGAATTGCTGAGCACCACCACTTCTATTCCAGTATGCTGTTTTATACGTTCAAGAACCATAATCGAATTTTCGGCTTCTCTGACAGCAGACGATGCATACGCTCTGTAATCGCGGACATCATACTCCTTCATCTTTCTCTTGAAACGATTGAGGATATCACACACCTTCACTATGGACTCCTCTGTTATCTTGCCGCTATTATACGTATCACTTCCCAACTCTACTGTACTATTCACATAGTCCAGCTCCCTGGGACCTTTTTTAGGTGTGATCTCGTATATCTTCATCGACAGCTCATTTGAACCGACATCGATAGCCGCAAATATCCTGTTTGCCATATATACCCCACCTTTCTTATTTCAATCAGACGCATAAAATACGTCTGCATCAGTATGTTCCTATTATCTTAAAATCCAGAGAATCATTTCTTATACGGTCCAGAGCATCCACAGTTGCGTTGTCCTGAAGACTGCCCTCCAGCGTAATATAAAATGAATATTCCCATTTTCTTCCTCTAAGGGGTCTGGACTCTATACTAGTCATATTGAGGCCATCGTGCTTTATATGTCCAAGGATGCTGTAAAGAGTTCCGCTCTCATGCGGAAGAGAGAAACATATAGATACATTTGATGAGTTCTTCACATACTCTTTTTTCTTTGAAAGAATGATAAATCTCGTCGTGTTGTTCTCATTGTTCACTATGTCATCCCTAAGCACCTTGAGCCCATATATATCTGCTGCAAGCCTGCTGGCTATGGCCGCCTGAGTTTTGTCTCTGTCATCTCTTACCTTGACAGCGCCAACCGCTGTGTTTGCCACCGGACACTGTGTATATCCCGCTGCAACAAGGAACTCACTGCACTGCATAAGCCCCTGCGGATGCGAATACACACTCCTGATATCAGTCAGCTCTGCATCCGGAAGGCCCATGAGTGTATGGGCCACCTTCACCTCGTCACCGCCCACAACTGTAAGACCACTGCCACTTACCATATCATATATTCCATTTACGAATCCCGCAGACGAATTCTCTATAGGTAGGACTCCGTAATCTGCCTTCCCACTTCTGACAGTCTCTATCACATCTTCAAACTTTGGGACATTCATGCTCTTTATATCATTACCAAAATAGTCATGCATAGCCTGATGACTGTAAGCCCCCGGTACACCCTGGTATACAACTACAGTATTCTCGTCAATGTGCAGCCTGTCAACAGGGGTAAATCCGCCAGTCACATCCGGATCATCCCTCCCCGGCTGTCTGACATAACCATCTCTGCACACACTGTCTATGAGTCTGTTCTTCTCAGTGACAAGTCTCTGTATCTGTTCTTCTATATTATTTATCGCTTTCAACGTATCCATAATATTCCGATCCTTTAGTTATATATATTTGTAATGCAATATCGCTCAGGCAATCACTCCTGCGTCTCAAGTCTCTCAAGCAGTTCGGACACAGTTGAACCCAATAGTGGATGTCTCTTATATCCTGCTATGGCCGAGAGCGGTCTGAGTACAAACTCTCTCTTGTGCATCTCCACATGCGGAATGTGAAGTCTATGATCATCATATACAATATCATCATACAATAATATATCTATATCAAGGGTTCTAGGTCCCCAGTGTATGATCCGCTCCCTGCCAGCAGCAGATTCTATACCATTTACAAGATCCAGCAGTTCATCCGGAGAGAGAAGTGTCTCTATCTCCAGACACCCATTTAGAAAGTCATCCTGCTCGACTCCGCCATACGGCTTGGTCTCTATAAAATCGGACACCTGCGTAACCTTTGTATATGGATCTTTGTTGAGCTCATCTATGGCCATATCAAGATACGACTCACGATCACCCATATTGGATCCAAGCCCCAGATAAGCAATATGTTTCATCCTCGTTATAGATACCGACACGGTATCTACATGAACAAGTACCGGTGCCCACGGTTTTCTCACCGTCACATCCACTCCCCTGACATCCTCATATTTCAGCAGAATAAATGAGGCTATCTCCTCGGCAAGGGTCTCTATCAGTTTATAATTCCTGCCCTTCATGACTTTTAGTATATCATCACACACACAGCCATAGTTGACAGATTTCCTTATATCATCCGTCCTGCCGGCCCGTCTTGTAGACACCATCATAGATACGTCAACTATGAACTTCTGACCGAGAACATTCTCCTCCTGATATACTCCGTGATGTGCAAACACCTCAAGTCCGGTTATATTTATCCTGTCCATATCCTGCCTCCGATCCTGTTATCTGGCATTCAACATGGCATAAGTCATCTTGAGTGCTCTGTAATTACTCTCCACATTGTGTACTCTGAAAAATGAACAGCCCTTCACAAGGCCCAGGACAGAAGTTGCCACCGTCCCCTCTTCCCTCTCTGTGACGGGAAGATCAAGGGTAAGTCCTATCATTGATTTTCTCGAAGTTCCGAGGAGTATAGGCATATTCCACTTATGAAGAATCTCAAGATTGTTCATAAGCAGAAGATTCTGATGCAGATCCTTTGCAAATCCTATTCCAGGGTCAACCATGATCTTATCCCTGTCAATCCCTGCTGCAAATGCAAGCTTCACTGACTCGTCCAGATCCGCCACAACATCATCCAGATAATTCGTGTAATCTGTATTTTTCCTATTATGCATGATGCAGCAAGCCTTATCATATTTAGCTATCACACCAGCCATATTTTTATCATACTTAAGTCCCCAGATATCATTTATCAGATCTGCCCCCGCCTTTATACCAGCCTCAGCAACAGTCGATTTATAAGTGTCCAGTGACACAGGAACATCAAAATTCTTCTTTATGGCTTCTATGATCGGCGCTGTTCTCTCTATCTCCTCATCGTCGGATATCATGGTATATCCGGGTCTTGTGGATTCACCGCCTACATCTATGATATCAGCTCCCTGACCGATCATCTCCTCCGTGGCAGCAAGTGCCGAGGCCAGCGAATTGTGTTGTCCCCCATCAGAAAATGAATCCGGCGTCACATTGAGGATTCCCATGATATATGGTCTGCCATCCATGTCAAATATCTTGTCTGCTATCTTCATAGTTTTATTCTCCCTTAATTAGTATCTTATCTTCAGATTTCTCTCTGCGTCAGGCCAATAGCACTCATCTGACGCCGTACAGTCAAAACAAGTTCTGGACTGCTTGTCCGCTCTGTACAGAATATAACTGAGTCCTTTCCTCGTATCGCCATCAGTGTTATGTGATCCTATGGCATCACATATCATATCCGTATCCCTCTCATCAAACCCGCATTCCCTGAGTATCTCTCCCGCAAGCTCCACACTCAGGAGGTGGTGTTGCACGCCACTCTCCTCCGGGTCAGCCCTGCCTATATCGTGAAGAAGCGCTGCTGCATATATATATTCTTTTTCAATGCCCATGTCTTCTTCAAGGCACATGATATACGCTATCCTGGCAACGTCAAAGCAGTGGTCGAGTCCATGCCTGCAAAATATGCGGTCTCTCTCCTTATCCTTTATAACAGCCATAAGTCTGCCGTATTTATCATTAAACAGTATCCTGTTTACTCTGTCCATGCCAGTATCCATCAATCTCTCCTATAGCCTCCAAGTTCCGCCTTGTCAATGACCGGTCCTATAAATGACAATGACCCAAATATGATAATTACCGGAGCGTCCATATCTTCTGCGATATCCATTGCCTGATATACCGCATCATCAACCACTTCCTGTACATACACAGAATCTATATACTGCTTTGCAAGATTCGCAAGGACATTCCTGTCAAGTGCTCTCGGGTTTTCCGGCTGTACTGCTATAAAATGCTTTGCCCGTGGCATAAGCATCCGGAGCATACAGTCATAATCCTTATCCTTAAATACCCCGCATATATATATAAGTTCCCTGTCTGCGAAGTATTGATCTATATTCTTCCTGAGAGATTCCCATCCTCCTGGATTGTGTGCTCCGTCCACATATATATCAGGCGTACTGGATATCTTCTGAAATCGACCTTTCCACATCGTCTGTGATATTCCGGCCTGAATATCATCGTCATCTATCCCATAGCCAAGTCTCTGCATCAGTCTTGCAGTACACACTGCGACTGCACTGTTATACACCTGATATATACCGGGCACAGATACGCTATAACTTCTTCCCCCATACTCATATCTGCTCCCATCAAGATCCGTCCTCATGATCGTTATATCGTCCATGCTGACCATAACAGATGTATCTTCTGTTCCATTCTCTCTTTTTTTCTCCTGCCACATGCTGAGGAGTTCTTCCGGTACAGGATAAGATACACATGGTACTCCCTTTTTCATTATACCCAGCTTCTGTTCATATATCTTCTCAAGGGAATCTCCCAGAAACGCCATATGATCCATACTTATGCTCGCTATGATCGTACACACAGGTCTGTCACATACATTTGTCGCATCAAGCAGGCCTCCCATGCCGGTCTCTAGCAGGAGAAAATCCACCGCCATATCCTTAAAATAGCAGAATGCTATCGCCGTCTCCGTCTCAAATGAAGTCGGCCTGTCAAAGCCATCTTTCACCATGCCATCAGCCGCCTGTTTCACCTTATCAAGATATATTGCAAAGTCATCCTCCTGCATGTATCTCCTGTTTATCTGAAACCGTTCAAGATAAGTAAATACCGTCGGTGATATATATCTTCCAACCGAAAAACCTGCGCACTCCAGTATCTCATCAAGGAATGCACATATGGAACCTTTGCCATTCGTACCCGCAATATGAATAACTCTCACATCATTCTGCGGGTTTCCGAGCCGTTTAAGCAGTTCTTTTATATTCGTAAGGCCCAGAACACTTCCGAGAGTATTCGTATATTCAATATAGGCCATCGCTTCATCATAAGTCATATTCTATCGGTCCTTCCTACCTGTGTCTCACAAGAGGCGCATCATCGTCTATCGCAAGCAGCTCATAACCTTCCGCCCTCAGACGGTCTATCAGCATCTGCAGTGACTCCACCGTACTGTGTCTGTTTGACAGATCATGCATAAGTATGATCACATCATCATGTGCCGGCACATCTGACATAATATTCTCAACTAACTGCTCCGGTGTATAACTGTCACACACCGCATCGTTGTTAAGCGCATTCCAATCATAATACGTAAGTCCCTGACTCTCCACATATGATATGAGAGTATCCATATCCACATTCGATACAGTGTTGGAACTTCCTCCAGGAAAACGATAACAGGTACATCTCACACCCGTTACATCATACAATAAATTCCGCAATTCCTCAATATCTTCGGCAAAATCGTCCAGACTGGCATATATCTTGTCGTAATCATGAGTGTATGAATGAAGTCCCAGCGTGTGCCCTCTTTTTACTATATCTCTGTAATAATCATAATAACTCTCATCTCTTCCCACCACAAAAAATGTTGCTTTAACGTTATTGTCATCAAGGATATCCAGAATCTCCCCTGTATTTTGTGAAGGTCCATCATCAAATGTAAGATATGCCCTTTTCATCTGTACAGAATTTACAGGTTTTACTGTTCCCGCTGATTCTTCAACAACACCTGCACCCTCCGTCCTGTAAAAACCCCATTTAGACTGACTTATTATGTAGTAGCAACAAAAAATAATCGCAAGAATTATCGCTATCGCCAGCATTATGTACTGCCAGTACCCTTCTATTTCCTGCACAGCATCAACTTTTTTCAATTTAATCTCCACGCTTTGCCTGTTTTTTCTATTATATTATTAACATTCCCTTATTATGAATTTTGATAAGTGCGAATATTTTTTTTGCAAAAGGAAAATATATATAACAAATATCAAAACAAGGAGATCAAAAATGAATAAACATTTTATACTCACATTGTGCATGGCATTGACCATGATTCTTTTCTGCGGATGTGGAAATTCCGGAAATCAAGGAAGCTCTACAAGCACCGGGTCCTCCTCAACTTCATCTACAACTTCAGAGGGCACTACAGGTAATTCATCAGGCTCTGACAAAGGCATAGTAGGTGGTGCCGGAGATGCGGTAAAAGATGTTGCCGACGGTGTAGCTGACGGAATAAAAGACGTAGTGGACGGAGCAGAAAATACTGTTTCAGGCATATTCGGTTCATTCGATGATGCCCAGAACTGGTTCATGAACCAACTTCCGGCAGAAGACGGACGTTTTCAGATCACAAACAGCGACAAAGACCTTACCAGATTCTCCGATGGAAAAACAGGTTATCATATAGAACTCCATGACAACAACAGAAATGGCGATACAAAAGTTGGTGATTTCTATATAGATCCACAGGACGGCAAGGTTTACCGATCAGACGAACACGGCAAGACTTTCTCCGAATACGACTTCTCCGATTTCAAGTAACAGCAAAGTCATACCGCTTCCAGATTATATAGCAACAAAACCGTGAATAACATTGTTACTCACGGTTTTGTCTATATATCTCTTGATATTCCTATCTGTCTCTGAAAACTTTTATACCTGACTTCTCCATCATCCGGTCATATTGATCGTACATATACTGCACGCTGTTCTCAAGCAGATGATAGTGCATGATATATGGCACAAGCAGAACCATAAATGCCAGAGCCAGTATGAGCAGCGAGATATTTGATGTAACCACAAATGCTATACATGTCACAACTGTCAATATCGCAAAAAGCACAAGCACAATAAGATGTATAAGTCTTTCATGCATAAAAAATCCTATCTGCTTCAGATGAAGTTCTGACTCACGTCCAAAATCCACATCATCTCTTTCAAGAAGTCCGTCTATATATGCAAGATATCTCTTTATCCTCTTTGCCATCTTCCATTCACCTTCTCCGCACGCAATGTCATGCTAGTTCTGCACCTTGTTCATGAAATGCTCCCACTCAGCCACCACCTTGTCATAGTAAAAACTAAAAACATATGATTCCTCTTCCACGTCAACTATGAGCTGAAAACACTTTCTTCCGTCATCCTTTATGCTGTCCTTCGGCTGTCCGGCAAAGAATATCGGGCTGCCTGCAAAACCAGCCAGGACCTTATCATAATCCGACGAATCAACCGGTTCATCTGGAACCTTCTCCAGCAGGACATCGTTTGCATCATAGTAACTGTGTCCTTCCAGAAGCAGTGCCTCTATCTCAGGTTCCACAAATCTGATCTGCATATCGCTGACATATCTGTCAGTATAAAGCTCATTTGCCGAATTATTCTCCCTGACTATGGCACCATCCAGCTCAAATACAAGTATTCCCTGTTTCTCTGAATAATTGCATCTTGTGATAGTCGCATCCCTGAACGAGAATGTATCTATCTCATCAACGCTCTTATACTTCATGACAAAACCTCCTTGTATAACATCCAGCCATGAATATTAATCCATCGCCTTCTTGATAGCTGCAAGAAGTTCGTCATATGTCTCAAATGCCTCAAGATCCGGGTTGTCAGCCTTTATCTGATCTGTGCTCTTGAACAGGAATCCCGCTTTGCTGGCATATATCATTCCAAGATCGTTGTGGCTGTCACCGCTGGCGATCGTGTCGTAACCTATAGACTGAAGCGCCTTAACAGTAGTAAGCTTAGACTGCGGGCAGCGCATCTTGAAGCCTGTGATCTCTCCATCATCCGCCACGATAAGCTCATTGCAGAATATAGTTGGATAGCCCAGCTTCTTCATGAGCGGTCCTGCGAACTGTGAAAAAGTATCACTGATGATTATCACCTGACCGATGGAACGAAGTTCGTCCAGAAACTCCTTTGCGCCCGGAATAGGATCTATCTTTGCTATGGTCTCCTGTATCTCCTTAAGTCCAAGTCCGTGCTCTTTCAGTATTCCAAGTCTCCAGTTCATGAGCTTGTCATAATCAGGCTCATCCCTTGTCGTTCTCTTTAATTCAGGAATTCCACTTGCCTCAGCAAATGCTATCCATATCTCAGGTACCAATACTCCTTCAAGATCAAGGCATGTTATATACATATATCTTATCCTCCGTATTCTATTCTCAGGATCTGCATTCAAATCCCCTGTTATGCTCTGTCATTATAACACGAAGCACAGTCTCTAACAATCATCACTTTTCCACATTCTCTCCATAATTCCAAGTGCATGGATGTAATCTTTCTTAATGCACTCCAGCTCACTTCTTCTTGATATCCTCATATGATTGCCAGACAGATACACTCCGCCCATCATACCAACACGTATAAGCATTCCCTTAAGTCCTTTTTCAACCGTCATCTTCGCCGTCTCCCCGCTTTTGAGCTGCTCGTATCTGGCAAAGTTCTCTTCCCACGCATTCATGTATTCTGCTATCTCATCGCCCGGTATCCTTATCCTGACACCGCCGTATCTTACATCGGGACCCTGAAAAAAATACTCTATTCTCATCTGTCTGTTTCCATACACCAGTTCCCCTCCAGAATCCAGTTTCTCGCGGTGCATCTTATTCATCTCTATACCTCCCGTAACCACACAGCACGTACTAAACATTCCTCAGACTTTCAAATGTCCCATATATATTAAGCAGCCCATACCCCCACTCAGGATTCGGATAATTCCTTATATTTGGAAAAACATCCCCCGCTCCAGGTCTCTGAGCCCCTCGTATGAGATATCTCCTTATCTGATTACCATTGATGTTCCTTATATTCCGTTTTTCATAGGACCACTCAAGAAGTAATGCACAACACCCGGCAGAATATGCCGCAGCTATGGATGTTCCACTTCTGATGACAGGCTCTCCGCTTATCCCCTCTCCAATTATATCCACGCCGGGAGCCAGAATGTCCGGTTTTACCCGCCTGTCTGCAGTATAACCTCTGCCGTTGCCAATATATAGATTACCATTTGCATAGTTGTACGCGCAAGCACATATTGCCGTCTCTGCATTTGCAGGACCAGTTATAGTCGTCCGGGGATCGCTCTTCACAAACTTCGTTCCAGGAGACAAAAAAGCGCTGATCGGAAGCCATGCGTTGAAGCTTTTCTCTGTATCACCGGCACCATACACCCGCATTCTCCATATTCCATTAACCGGTTTAACAAATCTCAGCATTATCAGTTCCTGTCCGGCAGAATCCTCTATCAAAAAGTAATCAACATACACCGCTCCTCCTCCAAATACAGGTTTTATGACCGTACTTCTGTCATATCTCGGCGATATTCTTTCTATAAATTCTCCCCCCGGAACTTCAATTGCGACAGAGTACGTGTTGGTTGACGGTCCCCATATCTCCATAGTAAAACTATCATTTTCAGTCACCTCTATCTCAACAACATCGTAATCCGGCCTGTCATCCACCTCTCCGGAATTCACAAGATTCCCCGGTCTGTCACTGTCAGTTATACGTCCCACAATTCCTGCATAATGGTGTCCCGCACTTCCCTCATTTCCACCTGCCACCGAAACCGCAGTTCCCTTGAGATCACCTATATTGTTTATATATTTCTCAAGCGCCCCGGCTCCGGTGTGGCTTCCACTGTTAGTACCGCATGTTACAAGAATACTCATCGGACGCACAAAAATCTCCTGCACCCTGATCAGATATGCAATCGCCATCATAATGTCAGCCTCACTGTATGCTGTAACTTCCCGGGGAATACCATACAAGTCCCGCAGATTATCTTTTGCCTGTTTCAGTTTCACCACCACAATATCCGCAGACGGTGCAACACTCACGGCCGCCCCCGCACAAAATGTCCCATGGCCTGTACTGTCTGTAAGTATCTTCTGTCCATCATCTATGGCAGCCTGTATCTCCTCTGAACTATACTCCCTGCCATAGCCGTATGCCGCATCATCAGAACTCTCTGCTGTCTGATCCCATGCTGCAAGTATCTTTGTCTTATTCCCCTCTCTCAGAAAGCTGCTATTGTAGATATCTACCCCGCCATCGACAATTCCAAACAACACACCCTTGCCTGTAAGCCCCAATATATTTTCCTGCTGTATATTCACAACACCTATAGCTTCAAGCGCTCCCACGTCATCCATCGGTCCATAGACCTTTGGAAAAAGAGTATATTCCAGTCTGGACAGACTCTCCATATAATCAGCCGGTATACGCTGATATGCAATGGTATATCTATTGTCAATAACCCGCAGATCGTAAGGGTTGTAATTGGCCAAAAGAGCTTCCCTGTCTCCATTATATTCCACAATATATTCTACATATTTTTCTGAAAAAGCCGCCTTTTCATCCATTTTCCGCCCCAAAATCCACAAATACGCAATCAATATAGTATATGCATAAAAGGGAAAAAGATTCCTGCAGATATGTATATATCCACAGAAATCTTTTTCAATACCATGTCTTATTTTCTCTTTATTTTGTATCTATATATTTTTGAACCTGTTCCTTTAATATATTGAACTGGCACGGTCCGGTCTTTAATACCACCGTATTGAACTCCTTAAGGTCAAACTTTGAACCAAGCTTTTCTTCCGCATAATCACGGATCTCCTGAAGTTCATAGTAACCAGTAGAGTAACTCTGGTACACCGCAGGATCTCCTATCATTGTGGTGTAGAGATCATCAGCTGCTTCTCCATTGAACCCTTTCTCATTGAGATAGTCCCTGGTGTCCTGAAGTGTCCACCCTTCATAATTTATGCCTATATCCACACGTCCACTCAGAAGATAATTCATCTCATCATTGATCTTATAAAGCTTTGCCACATTCTCTGAATTATCAACGCCGTCAAATGTGTAATAACTGACTGCATCATAGCAGGCATACATAGCCCAGCCCTCTGCATATCCAAGGAAGTTCAGCACGGTTCTGATCGGTTCAGGATCTGTCGACATATAATATGCATTTTGAAGCATATGTCCCGGATAGCCCTCATGAGCAAGTGTTGTCCACATTCCGTCGGTATGCTTTCCATTCACCCTGATAAGATTGTTTTCCTGATCGTCATATGCCGGAGACATATAATATGCCAACACATTTGCCTGTATATCCTCTAGGCTCTTATCCAGATTCTCTGCCCTGAAACTGATCTTGCCAAAATCCGGATAGTGTTCAGTTGCTGTATCCATCAATATATTGATTATCTCCGAAGGATCCTTTGAATTATCCTCTCCAAACAGGTCATCATAATTATCCACAAGATACTGATAGGCATCCGAATCAAACATCGCAACCGAATACAGCTCAGTCATAAGCTTGGAAAGATTGTCATCCAGCATCTGGGCAACCTCCTCAGGACTCTTATCTGTACCTGCAGTCTTCTTTAGAAGATAAGCATAATAGTCTTTTCCTCCCTCGTAATTACAAAGTCCCTCCTGATTCTTTCCAGTTCCCTTAAGCGACTTCATCACATCTATGACATCCTCAAATGCTGGGATGAGACTGTCAGCTACCGCCTTCTTGTTCTGTTCCTCAAAACTTTTTATCTCATCACCTGTAAGGAAATCCAGAGCCTCTATATTATCATTAAAGACGCTGACCATAAAGTGATTGTCCTTATCCTTTATGAAATCCTCACATTGCTCTATAACCTGCTCACATACAGCATCGCTCATGAAATATCCCTTTTCAGATTTAGTCTTTTCAAACTCAAGATATTTATCAAAGTAATCCTTCACCATGCCAAGCAACTGTATATAACGCTCCACATCTCCCTTGTCATCAAATCTGTAATCAGTGAAATATGTGGCAATATTCGCCTGAAGTCCCTTCATAGGTGAAAACGGTTCACTCAGATATATATTCAGATATCCCTCGTTCTCAGTATCCATATACTGCTTAAGTATATCGTATGTGAGCTGCTGGCTCTCAGTGAGATCCGCCCTGTTAAATGAGCAGAGTTTGTTATATGTATCATCAAATTCCGACTTCTGTTTCTGTATGCCCGCATCACTCATATCATCATCCCCGAGCGTTACCTCCGGTTCTGCGATCCCCATCGCATCGCCATCTTTTATGGAATAATTATATGTGATGCTGTCTGATGTGACACTGTCAACATATTCATCGTGAAGAAATGATTCAAACTCCTTCTGAACATCAGTGTAATCGTCCGGGTTATCCACAGCCACCCCTGTCACATCTTTCAGTGTGAACATACCCGAATTGCATGCCGTGGAAGTAAGTGCCACAGCACACACTGTAAACAGCACCATCGCCTTTCTGATGCCACCCCTGAATCTTCTTTTAATCATATATGCTCTCCTTTTCTCCGTTTCCTGACATACCTTCCTTAATTATATGTCACCCGCCGCAGACTGATGACCAGCCACGCATCAGCGTGCTTTCCATATTGTATGCCAAAACGCTGCGATTGTCTACAGGATTCCAAGACCGTCCAGCACCACCTTTATTCCTATGAGTATAAGGATTATTCCTCCGGCAAGCTCGGCCTTTGATTTGTACTTTGTTCCAAATATACTTCCGATCTTCACTCCTACAGCTGAGAATGTAAAAGTTATGCATCCGATAAACAGCACTGCCAGTATGATATACAGTGTAGATAACTTTAAAAATGCAAACGAAACACCGACCGCAAGTGCATCTATACTTGTTGCCACAGCCAGAAGAAACATCACTTTCACACCCATGTCAGAATCCACATCCTCATCCTTGCCAAATGATTCTTTTATCATATTGCCTCCTATAAAAGCAAGTAGGACAAATGCTATCCAATGCGACCATTTGCTTACGAGATCAGCAAAAAAACTTCCCATAATATATCCGATTGCCGGCATAAGAGCCTGAAATCCTCCAAACCATGCACCGGCGATTATCATGTGTTTTAATTTGATATTCCTGAGCGACAATCCCTTACATATCGCCACAGCAAATGCGTCCATCGACAGTCCTACAGCCAGCAAAAACAACTCCAAAATACTCATACAATCTACTCCTATCCTTTTCATTCTATAAAGATCATCTTTTGCGGAATGTCTGTATAACAAAAAGAGACCTTCTGGGCAGCTGAAAAGCTGTCCAGAAAGTCTCATCATCTACAGTAATACCAGATCCAAACATCTGCAGTCGTATATGACCGCAGGCATCGGGTCATTATGTTGATATCACAACATGCAAAAACCTGATAACCTTTAACAGACTTACATGCTGACTACTCCCTTAATGAACGCGGTCATTTTAACATATTGATAAAATATTATCAAGTATTTTGTCTGATTTATTTTCCAGATTCGGAATCGTCAAGAACCGGAGTTCCTCTGAGTTCGATGACCGGACTTCCCTTACCCTTGATGTAGTCACCTGTTATCGTAACTCTTCCTATGGTGTCATCTCTAGGTATCTGGTACATTATATCAAGCATAAATCTCTCTATGATAGCGCGAAGTGCCCTGGCTCCAGTCTTGCGCTTTACCGCCTCCTCAGCTATTGCCTCGTAAGCCGTATCATCAAATCTGAGGTCAACCTCATCAAGTGCCAGAAGTTTCTTGTACTGCTTGAGTATAGCATTCTTCGGCTCCTTAAGTATCTTGATATACATATTCTTGTCAAGAGCATCCAGAGTAAAGAGAACCGGAAGTCTTCCCAAAAACTCAGGTATCATTCCAAAATCTCTGAGATCATCAGTAGTAACCTGTCTTAGCAGATTTGGATCATCATCATACTGATCCTTAAGTTCTGCCTTAAATCCCATGGATGCCTGCTTACTGATTCTCTGCTTAATTATATTCTCCAGATCAGGGAATGCACCGCCGCAGATGAATAAAATATTCCTGGTATTGATGGTTGTCATAGGCACCATGGCATTCTTGCTGCCAGCGCCAACCGGAACCTCTACATCAGCTCCCTCAAGAATTTTCAGGAGTCCCTGCTGAACAGATTCACCGCTTACATCTCTGCTATTGCTGTTCTGTTTCTTTGCAATCTTATCTATCTCATCTATAAATACGATTCCTCGTTCTGCCTTTTCGACATCATTGTCAGCCGCAGCAAGGAGCTTGGACAGTACGCTCTCCACATCATCTCCTATGTATCCAGCCTCGGTGAGGGTTGTTGCATCTGTGATAGCAAGCGGTACCTGGAGCAATCTTGCAATAGTCTTTACTATATAAGTCTTACCACATCCCGTAGGTCCGACCATAAGCATATTCGACTTCTCAATCTCTATATCATCCATGGTATCTGTAAGCACCCTCTTGTAATGATTGTATACGGCCACAGATATGACTTTCTTTGCATACTCCTGTCCAACCACATATTCATCCAGCATAGCCTTTATCCTGTGCGGTGCAGGTATATTCTTAAGCGAAAGCTCCGGCTCTGCCTTCTTCTCCTTTGGCGCTTTCTTCTTTACCTTCTGTGACTTTGGTACATCATTCTGCGCTTTGAACTTTGACATGTCAATATTGCCAAATGGCATATTAGTCAGATCAATAAACTGCATATTACCAAGCCCCGGCATGTTGCCAAACCCAGAATTGTTAAAGCTGTCAAATGATCTCTGCATACAATCAGCACAAATATTTATATCCCCCGGCATATGTATCAGTTTTCCTGCTACACTCTCAGGTCTCCTGCACAGATAGCAGTATTTCTCATACTCATCGTCCTTATCTTTGTCATCCTCTGCATTGTCATCTGCGTCGGTCACATCAGGTACGTTCTTATCTATATCATCGTAATTCTCTGCCATAGCTTATGTTTATCCTCCAATTTCAATTATAAATGCCATATATCATACGGCAGTATAAATATACTTTTTTGATATAATACCATATCTGCACACCATTTACCAACAAATTGAATTATGAAATTTATGTAAACTGTGCCATTGTATCCGACTTAATAAAATAAAGTAATTTCCTCTGTATTTCTACAACTTTGAAGTGCACCCCTTTAGAATCGTTTTAATATTTTCGCATTTGGCCAATGCTATAGAATTGATATTTGGGCTATGCTATAATCTGTTTAAACAAATCCAAAGGGAATAAAGGAGGACTGTAATATGAAGAAACTTGAAATTGTTGTTCGTTCAGAGAAACTTGATGATGTAAAAGCAATACTTGACGAGTGTGAATCAACAGGTGCCATGGTTTCAAACATCATGGGTTATGGTAATCAGAAGGGATACAAGACAACTTACAGAGGCAGCGAATATGTGGTAAACCTTATTCCAAAAGTAAAGATCGAGACCATAGCATCAGACGATGTTGCGGACAAAATCATTTTTAAGGTTTGCGAAAGGATCTCAACCGGCAAGATAGGAGATGGCAAGATATTCGTATATGATGTGGCAGACGTTGTCCGTATCCGTACAGGCGAGCGCGGGGAGACTGCGCTATAATAAGCACAGATATCCAGTATCATTCCTTTTCCTTAATTGACAGGCAGCGGCATTTGTCCGCTGCCTGTTTTATTTACGCGAGCAACGAGCCAAAGTCCGGGCTTGCACGAGACCTTGGCGACTGCCGCGATAACTTGAGAAACTCGCGAAGCGTGTTTCTCATAGTTTACCAGAATTCTAATTAAGTAACTTGAGCATACTTCCCGGTGTCATACCTGTATACCACTTAAACTCTCTCTGGAAGTGGGCCTGATCAGAATATCCCATGTCATCCATATAATCCGTGACATGTCCGCCTGGGTGCTCTAACATTTTTCTCACAGTCTCCCTGATCCTCACGATGCGGGCAAACCTCTTGGGGCCAACGCCCAGCGTCTTCACAAATCTCCGATGTGCATGTCTGACCGTGCAGCCCATCTGCCCGGCAAGCTCTGATATACTTATCTTGCCTTTTACAGCATATATGGAATCTGCCTGTTTCACGGTACGCAAATCTTCCCCGATCATATTTGACCACAACTGCTCACACGCATCTATATAATCTGCAATTACATCCATCACATTTTCCAGCGAAGCATCGGATCTTTTATTTTTCACGTCCCTGCTATCCGTCAACATTCTTCCAAATGGATATAAGCTGTGCAACACATTCATCGCTCTACTGTTGAAACCCAAATCCAGCTCCACTGATATAAAGCTGCAGCTCTCATCAATATTTACTGCAGCCTCAATCTGTCCCAGGCACACATCTCTTATATGTCCGTTCATACATATCAGACATATGCCCACATTCTCCTGGGGTACAAGTCTTATCCCACTCATGCTGTATCCCACTCTTACATACACAGATATATCATTCTTTTCTATCACACGTGTATATACCTCATTACAAAAATTAACATTCAATAAAATCTGACTATCCATACGTCATCTCCACATAACTTTATTCATCTTTACCATTCCTTTGCTTAATTATATTAAGCCAGCGCAAAATATAATAATGTTTATCGTCTCATGTCCGATTTTTTCAATATTTTACCATATCTCAATACTATACTCAACCCAAGTTAGTAATTGAGGTGTGGCACTGAGATACTTATTATCAGTCATATCTCAGTGACATACGATCAGATATCGAGTGCACAAAGATGTGTTTTGTCAGGATCAGCCCTGGCGGGACGCATCTTTTTTTATATCTGATCACTTCCACAACTACAATGTATTAAAAGGAGGAATGATTATGGAAGACGTAAGCACAATTGTATTTGGAGTTTGGTTCCTCGTTGGAGCCGCACTGGTATTCTGGATGCAGGCCGGATTTGCAATGGTTGAAGCCGGTTTCACAAGAGCAAAGAATGCCGGAAATATCATAATGAAAAACCTCATGGATTTCTGTCTCGGTACAGTTTCATTCATGATCCTAGGTTCATCGCTTCTCATCGGAAGCAGTGACTGGGCACTTGGAGGATTCATCGGAAAACCATCATGGGACTTGTTCCTTCACTTTGAAAACTATGATTGGTCAAGCTTCGTATTCAACCTTGTGTTCTGTGCAACAGCAGCAACCATCGTATCAGGAGCCATGGCAGAGAGAACAAAGTTCTCTGCATACTGCATATACTCAGCTATCATCTCACTGCTGATATATCCTATTGAGGCTCACTGGATCTGGAATCCAGGTGGCTGGCTTGTAAAACTTGGCTTCCATGATTTTGCCGGTTCATGTGCCATCCATATGGTAGGTGGAATCTCAGCACTGATTGGTGCCGCATTACTTGGACCTCGTATCGGAAAGTTCAATAAGGATGAGAATGGCAAAGTAGTAAAGGTTCACACCTTCCCTGGTCATAACCTTCCACTCGGTGCACTCGGTGTATTCATCCTGTGGTTTGGCTGGTATGGATTCAATGGTGCAGCAGCTACTTCAGTTGGACAGTTAGGTTCAATCTTCCTTACCACTACTATCGCACCTGCACTTGCAACAGTTTCATGTATGATATTTACATGGCTCAAATATGGCAAGCCTGATGTGTCAATGTGTCTCAACGCTTCACTTGCAGGTCTTGTAGCTATCACAGCACCTTGCGATACAGTTGATGCATTTGGCGCAGCAATCATCGGTATCGTAGCCGGACTTCTCGTAGTATTCGGTGTATGGCTTTGCGATCACGTTTTACATATTGATGATCCTGTCGGTGCTGTAGCCGTTCACGGCATAAATGGTATCTGGGGAACCATCGCAGTTGGACTTTTCTCAACAACAACTGTTCCTGGAAACGACACATTAACCGGTCTGTTCTACGGCGGAGGAATCCATCCACTCCTCATTCAGTTACTTGGATTTGCAGCAGTTGCAGCATGGACAGCCGTTACTATAACTATCGTATTCCTTATCATCAAGAAGACCATCGGTCTCAGAGTTTCTGAGGAGGAGGAGATCAAGGGTCTTGATCCTACAGAGCATGGTCTTCCTACAGCATATGCGGATTTTCTGACAACAAAGTAATCCAATAATATATATTATTATTCACAATAAGAATAAAAGCCTGTGATATGAATAGCAATTCATATCACAGGCTTTTTTATATATACACATACTTGGCATTCTCTAATTACAATTTATGCTCTGCCAGGCTACATGCTCTTCTTCATGTAGTCCTTCAATATATCACTGTACTCTTCCTGATGCTTAAACATATATACACAATGTCCATAACCCTTTCTGACCATTATCGTAGCCTCAGGATAGTATTTCTGTATCAGCTTACGGCACACAATGTGTGAATCCCTGCTGCCGAATTCAAAAAATAATCTTCTCTGCACATCTGCAGGAAGCATGCTCTGCTCGTATTTAAAGCTGTTGCATGTATGCACCATACATGCAAGTGCTTTCTTGTCTGTCCTGCCCATGGAATCAGAAAGCTTTTTCATCACGTCAGAATCAATATCTGCCGCCGCATACATCTTTGATGCAGCCTCCGGATGCTTCTGCATTCCACCCATCATCCCACGGAACATCCATTCAACACCCTTCATTCTCGTGAGCGCAGCCCCTTCAAACACTGAACACTTCACTGTAAGCCACGGACTGTCGGCCATCAGATACATGGCTACAACGCAGCCCAATGATACAGAAAACATGAGATCCAGAGTCTTTATATCATGATCTGCAAGCCATTTGCCAATCTGTACAGCTTCATGCTCTGCACCCACAAAGCTTCCAATGTCAATACCATGCCCGGTGAGATCCGGCGCAATTATATGATACTCACTGCGCATTTTCTCTACATATGGAAGCATCATCTCATGACACATCCACATTCCGTGTATAAGCAGTATATGCGGATTCTTCCTGCCTCCATACTCATGTATAGTCATATAATCTGCCTCCTGTAAAACCATTTGTTAGGCTCTCCTAACTAGCAGCATTTTACCACAAAAGGCTGCCTGTATACAACACCAATTCCAGTAATTATCCCACAAAAAGAAGCCCGATCATACGACCGGGCTTCGTCTCAAAACAAACATCTATAGATTAAAGACTGTAAGAACCTGATTCTCCATCAGCTGTATAATATACCATGCCTGTTTCTGGCTGGTAGTATACGTTCAATTCCTTAACTGTCTTATTGCCAATAGCTTCCTTTGCCTTAGCAACGATTGCTGCCATCTCGATCTGACCACCAGCGAACTCAACAAATATATTCTCTGTTGTCTTAACTGGAGCTGCCTTCTTTGCTGGTGCTTTCTTTGCTGATGCTGCTACCTTTGTCTCTTCTTTCTTAACTGGTGCCTTCTTTGCTGGTGCTGCCTTTACCTCTGGCTCCTCCTTCTTTGCTGGAGCTGCCTTCTTTGCTGGTGCTGCCTTTACTTCTGTTGCAGCTGTCTTCTTGGCTGCCTCTTCCTTCTTAACTGCCTCTACTTTAGCAAGCGCTGCTGCTGGTGTGGCCTTAGTAACCTTCTTAACGTCCTCTGTCTTCTTAGCTGTTGCCATAATTACTTCCTCCCAATAATCAAAGTATCTATATAATCTTATGTACTCACTTTCAAGCTAGGTTGATATTACCCCATTTTTGTACTTTTTTCAATATTTGCCATTTCTTTTCTCCGTTTTGTATTCTTTTGCGGATAATCGTCTCAAAAATAAATACATAATACACAAAAGATGGTCAACAGTTTTCTCTTAACCGTTGACCATCTTTGTTATTTTATACAAATGTCCGTACTAATTCGCGAGAATATTGACCACTTCACTCAAATTCATACCATTTGAAGCCTTGAGAAGAACGATATCTTCAGGCTTCATAAGTGCCATGAGATATAATGCTATCTCCTCTGTATCAGCAAATGACACTGTTTTTGCATATTTTGTATCACATGCATCAAGAGCTTCTTTTATCTTCTGAGCATGTTCGCCGATGACTATAACCTCGTCTATCCTCTTATCACGCAGATATTCACCAACTTCATAATGATAATCATCGCTCTTGTCCCCAAGCTCAAGCATATCTCCCAATACTATGTACTTTCTGCCATCACACTTCATATCACAGAGCACATCCGTGCTGGCCTTCATAGAATCCGGGCTTGCATTGTATGTATCATCTATAATTGTATACTTTCCCGGAAGTTTGATAACCTTCTGTCTGAGTCCCCTGAAATTCTCAAATGCCTTTGACGACTTCTCGTAAGGAACTCCAAGCTGATGTGACACAGCCATAGCTACAAGTGAATTGCGAACATTGTGCAGTCCCATCACCCCTACCTTGACAGTTACAACATCGTCGCCATGTACCATATCGTATACAGAATAACCGTCCTCCATACGGATGTTAGTCGCTCTGAAGTCCATACCCTCACCGCAGCCATATGTGTATACCTTACATGGTATCTCATCCTTGACTGCATACAACATAGGATCATCACCGTTGATGTACAGTGTTCCGTTCTCGCCCATGCCCTTGATGATGCTGAGCTTCTCCTTGCGGGTATTCTCCAATGAACCCATATATTCTATATGGGCAACGCCTATGGTCGTTATAACGCATATATCCGGCTGTGCTATATCCGTGAGAATGTCCATCTCTCCCGGCTCACCGATTCCCAGTTCGAGCACCGCAGCATCATATTCGTCCGTCATCCTTGATACAGTAATCGGCTCACCATATACAGAGTTATAATTGCCCTCAGTATGGAAGCATCTCATGCCGGTACTGACAGCTGCCGTTATCATCTCTCTTGTCGTGGTCTTCCCAACGCTTCCTGTAACTGCAACCACAGGCATATCATATCTGTTTCTAATATACTTACCTATCGCCTGAAGAGCTTTTACAGTATCATCCACTCTTATATATGCCTTATCAGACACTACTACATGATCATGCTCCGATGTAAGGGTTGCCGATGCAGCGTCCAAAGCCGACTCTATAAACCTGTGCCCATCTGTTCTTGTTCCAATGATTGGAACAAACAGATCGCCCTCCTTGGCCTCTTTTGAATTTATACAGATATCCGTGAGCACCGTATCCTCATCTCCGCACAAAAGCACTCCACCAGTCGCCTCAAGGATATTCTTTACTGTTATATCTACCATGATAGTCCCCTTTTCATTCTTAGATGTTCATTCATTATAGCATCATACCGTCATTTTGTATATTAATTCTATTTACTTTTACCGGACCAGAAATCTTCTAGTATATGGCTCACATCATTTTTCCTGCACACCTGATAATCGCTCCACTCCACAGGAAACAGTTCCGTGTATCTCCTTGTGGCAAATCTCTCATCAAGGAGAAGTATGATACCCAGATCACTCTCCGTTCTTATGACACGACCTGCTGCCTGGAATACCTTGTTCACGCCAGGATACTGATAAGCATACCTGAACCCATCCGAATCAGAGTATCTTCCAACACCGGAATCGTTTACTCTGCTGTCAAAGTAATCCATCATCAGCTTCCTCTCCGTACACACCTGTGGAAGCCCCGGTCCGACAACTACAGCTCCGACCAGTTTATCACCTGTCAGATCAATCCCCTCAGAAAATATTCCTCCCATTATACAAAGAGCCAGCACATTTCCAGTCCCTTCAAATGTGGAAAGGAATTCCTCACGATCGCCCTCACTCATATAAGGCTCCTGCCTTATGACTGTGATATCATAGTCAAAATCAGCTTCACCTATGAGCCTCTCTACCTGTTCAAGCATCGCATAAGAAGGGAAAAACACCATATAGTTACCCATTCTGCTGTTCACTACATTCTTTATATACTCATATATATTGGCATACTGATCTGCATTTCTCTTTGTATATCTGGTGGTCACATCATCTGCAATCAATATACGTCTGTTCTCCCTTGCAAACGGAGAATGAATATATATAGCCTGATCATCAGGGCAGTCAGACAACATCTCCATATAATAACGGACAGGCAGTATTGTGGCCGAAAAGAACACCGTAGCCAGGCCCTTGTCAAGGCAAGCCCTTATATTTGCCGCAGGCTTTACGCAGTACAATCTGAGCATAAACCGTCCATCGTCCAGAAATTCATCGTATATGACGTAATTCTCGTCCATCATCTCAGCTATATTGAGAAACGATGTGAGATTAAAATAGAAATCCATTATGCGGCTGCGCTCATCTATATTCTTATGATCCTCAAGAAATGACTTCAAAGCATCATGCAGGCTTAAGAGCTTAAGGTGAAGTCCGGCAATACCAGACAGGACTCTGTACCCTTCATCCGGGACATCCTTCTTCAAAGCAAGCAGCTCTTTGTTGCAGCTTCCAAGGTGTCTTGCAAGTCTGCCGCCATACTTAAGGACAAGCTTCCTGATCTCCAGAAAATCCTCCTTTATAAGCTGTGCGCTGTACATAGATGATGCCCTGTCCACAAGGTTGTGTGCCTCATCCACCAAAAATACATAACCGCCTGCCCTGCCACCATCATTCGCAAAGAAACGCTTCAGGCTTGCCCGCGGATCAAATACATAGTTGTAATCGCACAAAACCGCATCTGCAAAAAGGCTGACATCAAGACTGAGTTCGAACGGACATACCTTATATTTCTCTGCGTACTCCGACACCTTTTCCCTGTCTATCATGCTCTCATGACTCACGATATCATAAAGGGCCTCATTTACCCTGTCAAAGTGCCCCGCAGCATACGGACACACAGCTGGATTGCACTCCATATCATCCTGCAGGCATATCTTCTCCCTTGCCGTAAGAATGACCGTCACAAATTGCAGTCCCCGGTCCATCAGAAGCTGTATCGCATCCCTGGCCACAGTGTGCGCTATGGTCTTTGCCGTCAGATAAAATAACTTCGTCACCCGTCCTTGAACAAATGACTTTACAGTCGGGTATATAGCCGCCATGGTTTTGCCAATCCCTGTTGGAGCCTGCACGTACAGATGCCGTTCCTGTTCTATAGCCCTGTACACATATAGCGCCATCTCCTTCTGCCCTTTTCTGTACTCAAACGGAAACTCCATGTCAAGTATAGACTCATCTCTGGCCGCCTTATGCGCCTCCACAAGATCCAACCACATGACAAGTTTAGCCATCATCTCATCAAGCCATTCCTTAAGATATGCAAAAGTATAATGTCTTCTGAAGAATTTTTCCTTCTCACTCTCTAAGTTTACATAACTCATCCGCACATCTATGCCATCAAGCTCTTTTTCATTTGCATATATATATGCATAACACATGGCCTGTGCGACGTGGACCTTTTTCGGACCATCCATATCATCCAGATTGGCATACACTCCTTTTATCTCATCTATCATCACAGAGCCATCAGCATAATCGACCTCATAGCCCTCTGCCATGTCAACAAAATGCCCCGGGTCATCTGCCTCAGTATTCGTTATGTATTCTTCCGGATCACCGCTATTTTCTTCATTTTCACTTTTATCTATTATTCCGTCTGCCCTGCCCTCTATGGTGATATGATGCACCCCCGCTTCCACATCCATGCGGAGCAAAACCTCAGAACTATAATAAGACCCTGCCCGCTTCTGAAGCTTTCTATGAACACGGCTTCCCGCATTCATCGCTTCCACTGGCAGAGTCCCATTACTGCTGTCGCTTATATCACCACTGCGGAAAATAAACTCCACAAGGCTTCTAACCGATATTCTTATATCCATTATCTCTTATATACTATCTTAGCTGCAAGGTCGTCGGCTGTCTTCCTGTCTATGAGAAGCTCCACCAGCTTAAGCCCAAACTCTATTGCCGTTCCAACACCCCTGCTTGTCACAACATTGCCATCCACAACCACAGGATCTGTGCTGTGGCTCTTTGAAAAGAGCTGTCCTTCACATCCCGGATAACATGTTGCATTCTTATCCTTAAGTATTCCAAATGCTCCAAGAGCTGTAGGACCTGCGCAGATAGCTGCAACATATGCACCGCTCTCATACTGCTCCTTAACTACTTCCTCAACCTTCGGATTTGCCTTGAGATTTGGGACACCAGGTATTCCTCCCGGCAGAATAACCGCATCACATGTTCCATGTATATCCGAAATTCCCGCATCCATTGTTACCTCTATACCATGGGCACCTGTCACAGTTTTAGCATCATCAGAAGCTACCATCTCACATTCTACACCGGCTCTCCTCAGCAGATCCACAACTGTGAGCGCCTCAACCTCCTCATACCCGGTTGCAAACAACATTCTGGTCTTCATCTCTCATACCTCCATTACATTTGAACATAACATTTACGCAATCAATAAACCATCTTATTCTGATACCGCCTGTGCAACAAAACCCGCAATATCAGATTTTTTCATACTGCTGAGTGCACTGTTCTGATATACCCCAAGCGCTGTGACATCCTTTCCAAACCATTCCGGCGCAGCAAAAGCATTTGCAGCATCCTCTGTCGGGAATTCCACCTCCGCATATATCAGACCGTCAAATATCCCTGAAAACACATCAAGTTCTATGACAAGGCTGCTATCTACAGTGCTGTCTCCGCATGTTCCCGACGTATCAGACAGGGGGATCACATATCTGTCCTTTACGATCACGTTGCCCTCTGATTTTGACTTCAGATTCTCATATTCGTTCTCGTCAAGCTCCATCTCAAATTCCTGTCTGCTGAGAAGTCCTTTGGACTTCACCGTGAGTATCCTCTTGTCATCCACTAACCTTACACGTATAACCGGACGCACAGACACATATGACTGCTCCATGTGTCTGACAGGATATCTGTCAAGCTCATCCGGAAGCTTTTTTACAAGAAATTTTCTCTCTATCTCCACATTCAAACTCCTTCCAGTAACCGGAATATCAAAATACATCCCCTGGCGGTACATCATTGTTCACACAGCTTGAAATACCCCTGTTCATAAACATCATAGCAATCACCAACGTGGCAAGCCATACCGCAAATGATGGCAATATCCCTCCCACAGCGGTATTTACCGACATTATAAGCATAGGCAGAGTCTGGGCATACATACATATAGTCAGAACATTGCCATATGAAAGCCCCGAATTGAGATTCTTTGCAAATGCATTTCCAACTATGCTGAACATCAGGGCAAGCAGAAGCTGTTTTATGACATTACCTATCATTATAAATATAAACATAAATACGATATACATATAAAACGCAGGCGACAGTGCTGCAAGCGCAGCATTATCAAAACCTTCAGGAAGCATCATATAACTCAGAGGGGTCTCCATATATGTGTAACCTACTCCTCCTGTCACCATACCCATAACTATCTTCTCACTGCCTATAGTGATATATACACCGTCCGTCTCCATATCGTTCAGATCAACCGCAGCTTTCTCTGTGTTGATATAAAGAGTTGCTCCACTAAATTCAAGCTGTACATCTCTCTCTATAGAAAGCCTGCCATTCTTATATTCAAATGCCGGGATTTCATTCGTGGCAAGATTGCCAAAACCTCCCACCTTATTTATCCAGAATATGGTATCTATTCCAAATTCTATAAACGCCAGCAAAAATGACAGCACGGCCACAAACAAAACCAGTCTGCCTTTCTTCCTAAAAACCAGATGTCTGTAATTCTTCGGACTGCTCACAGCTATAGACAGCTGGTCGAGCAATGTTACCTTCTTAAATTCTTCCTGTTCTTCCATTCAACTCTCCAAATCTTATATACTCAGATTCTGTTGCCAGATTCCTTGTCACCAGGGCTCTATGATCCCCAGTTTCACCATTGCGTTATATATTCCATCATTCTCAGCATCATCAGTAACTAACATAACCTGCCTCTTAAGTTCTTCAGGGCCCTTCTGCATGATGATACTGTTCGGACAATATAATAACATAGGTGCGTCATTGTTGCCATCACCAAATGCATACGCGTTTTCAAGCGGTATGTCAAAGTAGTCCAGCAGATACTGTATTCCGGTTGCCTTGCTGAATCCCTTCGGAACTATCTCACAGAAGTTTGCACCCCTGTCTATATAATCAAAATACCGCGACACATATTCACGGAACTCAGGGACTTTTGCATTGTCATCTGCAAACCAGCAGCAGAACTTATCAAATTCAAAATCGTCTGAATCCACATCCTCACCTACAAATATTCCATTTGCACGGAAGTATCTGACCATCTCTACCAGAAGCTCATTCTCCATGTTTTGTGCGTCCACATACACCTTATCACGGTGTTCATACATTCCATACATGTCATATCTGCGGCATGCATAAGCTATATTCCTGCACACATCCTTGCTGACATTATTGTGGAACAGTTCTCTGCCGTCATAGTAAATTGATGTTCCGCAGCCACACACAAATCCATCAAATCCCGCTGATTTGATCTCATCCGTGACATTACAGTATACTCTTCCTGTATTGACAAACACGAGGTGGCCATTGGCTCTTGCCTGCGCCAGAGCCTTTCTTGCGCTATCTGGGAAATATCTCCTTCCATCCTCAGTTATAAGTGTCCCATCTATATCAAAGAATAATATCTTCCTGTCTGTGCATTTCATATATTATATCCATCCTGTCATATATTTACAGGCACATGTATTATAACTACACGTGCCTGTTCCAAATCTGCATACATTGCGTTATAAACTAGCTGTTACCATCTATAATATTACAACTGCTTCATGAGATCAATCATCTCAAGTGCACCCATAGCACAGTCATAACCCTTGTTGCCAGCCTTAGTTCCCGCACGCTCTATTGCCTGTTCGATATTCTCTGTAGTCACAACTCCGAACATTACAGGTATACCTGTCTCAAGTGAAACAGAAGCAACCCCCTTTGAAACCTCATTGCATACATAGTCATAATGGCTTGTTGCACCACGAATCACTGCGCCAAGGCAGATAACAGCGTCATACTTGCCGCTTGCAGCCATCTTCTTTGCAATTACAGGTATCTCAAATGCGCCTGGAACCCATGCCACTGTGATGTCATCTGCATTTACATCATGGCGGAGAAGTGCATCCTCTGCACCGCCCACAAGCTTTGAAACTATGAACTCATTAAATCTCGCAGCCACTATACCAACCTTTGCTCCATTTGCTACTAACTTTCCTTCTAACTTATTCATTTTGACTTATCCTCCTTATGAAAAATTATACATCATTCAACATGTGGCCCATTTTTTCTTTTTTGGTCTTGAGATAAAATGCATCAAACTTTGTTGGCTCTATCTCTATCGGAACCCTCTCCACGATCTCAAGGTTATATCCTGCAAGGCCGTATACCTTGAGCGGATTGTTGGTGAGGAGTCTGATCTGTCTGATTCCGAGATCCACAAGAATCTGTGTTCCTATAGTGTAATCCCTCGCATCATCAGGGAAACCAAGTTTAATATTTGCCTCTACTGTATCAAGTCCCTTATCCTGAAGTGCATATGCCTTTATCTTATTGATAAGGCCTATACCTCTGCCCTCCTGTCTCATATACAGGAGCACACCTCTGCCTTCCTTTGCAATGGCCTTCATGGCCGCATCAAGCTGCTGTCCACAGTCACACTTCATCGACCCAAAGCAGTCGCCTGTGAGACACTCGCTGTGCACACGGCAGAGAACCGGCTTTCCATCATCTATATCTCCCATTGTGAGTGCCACGTGATGTTCTCCATTCAGCTTGTTGATGTATCCGCAGATCGTAAACTCACCGTACTTTGTAGGAAGCTTCGCCTTGGCAACGCATTCTACAAATACTTCGTGCTCTTTTCTGTACTGGATCAGCTTTTCGATAGTGGATATCTTAAGACCATGGACATTTGCAAATTCCACAAGGTCATCCTTCCTCGCCATCGTTCCATCATCCTTCATGATCTCGCAACAAAGTCCGCACGGTTTAAGACCTGCAGCCTTCATGAGATCCACGGTAGCCTCCGTGTGACCATTTCTCTCTATAACTCCACCTGCAACAGCCTGGAGCGGAAACATATGTCCCGGTCTTCTGAAGTCAGCCGGCTTTGCGTTCTCATCAACAAACTTTCTTGCCGTGTAACCTCTCTCTTCAGCCGAAATTCCTGTGGTAGTATCCACATGATCCACCGATACAGAGAATGCTGTACAGTGGTTATCTGTGTTTGTTATACACATCTGCGGAAGATTCAGCTTATCCGCATACAATGCGTCCATAGGCATACATATGAGTCCTCTCGCCCACTTCGCCATAAAGTTGACATTCTCTGTTGTAGCAAATTCTGCTGCACAGATCACATCTCCCTCATTCTCTCTGTCCTCATTGTCAAGCATGACAACAGGCTTGCCTGCTGCAAGATCTGCAATGATCTCTTCTATTGAGTTGAATTCAAAACTCATCACTCTACCTCCTTTAAATAGCCGTCTACATAAATCCATTTTCTGCCAGAAACTTCATATCAAGTCCTGATCTATTTGATGCCTTTCCTTTCAAAAGCTTTTCATCTATATTGTCACCTTTGTATGGTACAAGCAGCTTTTCTACATATTTGCCAACCACATCATTTTCGAGATTGACCACCTTACCCGGTTTCCCATCCAGCAATGTTGTCTCCCCCGCCGTGTGTGGAATGATCGATACTTTAAAGCAGGTATCATCAACATACGCTACAGTAAGGCTTATACCATCGATGGCTATGGATCCCTTCTCGATGATATACCTTAGTATCTTTGGAGAACAGTCTATGGTCACCCACACTGCATTATCCTCTCTCTTAAACTCCCTGATCGTTCCTGTCCCATCTATATGTCCCGACACTATATGGCCGCCAAATCTTCCTCCAGCCGCCATGGCACGCTCAAGGTTTACCCTGCTGCCACCAGTCAGCTGCCCGAGTCCGCTTCGTCTCAAAGTCTCAGGCATGACGTCCGCAGTGAAGATGTTCCCCGATATGCTTGTCGCAGTAAGACATACACCATTTACCGCTATACTGTCTCCAACCCGACTTTCCTGAAGGACTTTGTCAGCCTGCACCGTGATGCTGCAGGAGCTTACTCCTTTATCTATCTTTCTTATAATTCCTATCTCTTCTACTATTCCTGTGAACATATATGACCTCTTTCCTATATCGTGCAGCAAACCTGCAATGGTCATACTCATACGGTCTGCTGCCGTTTTATCAACCTGATCCATTATCGTCAGGCCTAAACTCTTTTGTATCTGAGCATCACATCTTCATCAAATGTTCTGATCTCGTCAAGTTTGAACATATGAGCATCAGCAGGTATATCAACACCCGTACCCGACACAGGGCTATATTTACCATCACCGCCAAATATCTTCGGAGCTATGAACACACACGCCTCATCTACCAAACCTTCAGACACCATACTATAGTTGAGCTCACCGCCCCCCTCCAGCAGTATTCCGTCTATACATTTCTCTCCGAGAACTGTCATGAGCTGTCTGAGGTTCACGTGCCCATCTATATCGTCTGTCTCTATGACACTCACTCCATTTGCCATCAGCCTGTCACACTTTTCTGTATCTGCTGTTCCATCAGCCGTCGTCACCACTATCGTCGGTATCTCTCCGGCTGTCTGTACAATCTTGGAATTCTCAGGAATTCTGAGCTTGCTGTCACAAATTATCCTAATCGGATTTCTAATATTATCAGTATCCCTGTCTGCACCTTTTTCTATTCTGCATGTGAGCATTGGGTCATCTGCAAGTACAGTTCCTATGCCAGCCATTATTCCCTTGTGTCTGTTCCGAAGCTCCATGACATATTTTCTTGAAGACTCTCCGGTTATCCACTTACTGGCTCCCGTATGGGTCGCTATACTGCCGTCCATGGTCATGGCATATTTCATGGTCACATACGGCTGTTTGCTCACTATATACTTAAAGAAAATCCCATTTATGGCATCACATTCAGCCTTGAGACAGTGTGTGTACACCTCTATCCCAGCATCTCTAAGTCTCTTAAAGCCTTTTCCTGCCACCATAGCATTTGGATCGTCAGAGCCACAGTACACTTTTCTGATCTTGTGCTCTATAATTGCATTCACACATGGCGGCTGCTTGCCAAAGTGGCAGCATGGCTCAAGTGTCACATACATAACTGCCCCCTCCGCATCCGCTGGATCCTTCAGGCTGGCAAATGCTGCACGTTCCGCATGGAGCTCTCCATATCTCACATGATATCCCTCTCCTACGATCCGTCCATCCTTCACTATGACGGCACCGACAAGAGGATTAGGATTCACCGCACCAGTACCACGCTTTGCCAACTCTATGGCACGCCTCATGTACGACGGATCAAATTCATCATCTACATTACATATTTCCATATGAACACCTTCCCGCTTCATTCATCTCTAAACAGATCGTTGAATCCTGCTCATTCAAACCTCCGGAGTCTCTGCTGACAACGAAATAGAAAACCCCGAAGATAACTTCGGGGTTTTCTATTATCCGGGCATCCATCACAAAAATCCACCACATTAGACTTCCATCAGATACCCTGTTCTGAATATATAATACTTCTCTCATCCAGACTATACTGTCGGTTCCGGAATCACACCGGATCATGCCTCACGGCTCACGGACTTAAGGTTTCCCTAACACCGTCGGTGGAGAATTGCACTCACCCCCGAAGATTTATCATCATATGCACTTGTCTCTAAAAACGAATATATTGTATTCCATATGTCAACAGAATGCAACTATTTTTTGATGTATTTACCATGTATTTTAACGACAAGGTTTAAAGCTGTGAATTAAACAGACTCTTTATCTTATAGATAATATCATCACTGTCCGCATTTATAGATGCAGCTTCATTTATTCCAGACAACTTTGAGAGCTCATCCGCATCCGCATCACTGCCATAGCCTATAGTATATACAGGTATACTGGACTGTCTAAGTGCGGCTGTTATCTCGTCCATGGAATAGCCATAGTTTACATACCCATCGCTCAGAAGGAAAAGCATGCACTTTGCATCTGGATGCTGCACCTTTGCTTCAGTTATCATCTTCATCGCAACCACAACGGCATCGTATGAAGCCGTCCCACCTGAAGCCATAAGATTGTTCACAGCTCCCTGAAAGTATGATCTCTGATTCAAATCAAACTGAGCAATCGGAACTTCTAATGTGACTGAACTTGAATAACTGACCAGCCCAACATAATTATTGTCATTGATATACTGTGCGCCATTAGTAAGACTGTTCTTAAGCTGATTCATAGGATCACCATCCATAGAGCCACTGCAGTCTGCCACAAACACTGCGATGATGTCTTTACCGTTATCCTTAGCCTTCTTATACGTCTTAAGTCCCTGGGCGACCTGTGCTCCTGAGAATTTCTCTGCAGAAACATAGTCGTCGTTGGCATTGAACCCTTTATTCGTGGCAGTCGCCTGCATATCATCACTCTTACAGTAATCTACCACTAACTGTACAGCTTCAAGCTCCGCTAAAGACTTACCTGTCTTATTACATATATACACCGGATTGTCATGTCTAACACCAAAAGCAATAAAATCATACATTGACACAAGATTGCTGTCGTTGATGTATGCCTGATACTCTGACAACATCGCATCGAGGGTTCCATTTGACGCACTGTCTCTCATCTGCTGTGTTGTATAGGCAACATATGGAATGTTTGAATTGAATTTTGTAAAATTCTCATCTCCATCCTGGAGAAGTGTGAGAAGAAGGTTAAGTCCTGTCGCACTTGTCTGCGGATTGGTGTACCCCATAGTTATCTTATTATCCTGAACAGCCTTTATGACATCTGCTGCTGTTTTATAACCACTATCCTTCTTCACAAGAATTCCCGCTGTATTCCCCACCAGCCTGTCTGCATAAAGCTCAAGATTGCCATTATTTGACATCGCATACTCACCAAACAGAGTATTGCTTGGGGTATACAGATCCGGAATATATTTGCCCGATATGATATAATCAGCAGCAGTTCCAGATGGCACTGATCTCACACTCATGGATACAGTCTTGCCATCTGCAGTCTTTGCTCCTGAGCCATTAAAAGAATTCGCCACGTCTATAAGCCAGGAATCGCTGTCTTTTCCAGCCTTCTCGCCAGACGTAAATATCTCTATATCGATATCCCCCCGGCCTTCCACAGCCATCGGATACTTATCTATCTCAGGAAGTTCCGCATATAGATCAGGCAGGTCAAGAGTGACAGTTCCTTTTACAGGAGTCGCTTCACTCACATCTATACCTGCATACAACTCATCAAGAGTCATATCTGTTTTTGACGGCTCATCTTTGCCACTGCCAACTATGTTTGTGACCTTACTGCCAACTACCCCGATAATAACTGCTATCATTGCAATTATCACTACTACTCCAACTACCACTAACTCCTTTGTCCTCTTATCCATTTTATCCTCCTTTTCTTTGCCTAGCTGTGGGTCTCCTGTCTCATGCTGTTCATACATTCTATGACATCGTCCACATATTTCATATCCAGTGAACTAAGATTGGTATCTATATCAACCATCTTTTCCACCAGAATATTGAACTTCCTCACCAGTTCATCTCCCTGTCTGCACAGGTTATCAAGATATACCGGCTGTGGTCTTGTGTAGTAATCATATGTCTGTATAAATCCTATAGCACTGTCCATATTGCTCTGAGCCTGTTTCTTTATATCTTCATACAGGTTGCGCACACCGCTGCCTTCTTCCACATTCTCCTGGAAATATTCCTCCCTTGACATAATACTCTCATACTGTCTGCTGAGTCTCTCTATCTGTGCATCAAACAAATGCCCCCTGGCACTGTCCTTGAGCTTCTCCGTTGAACGTTTTCCCCTGAATATATGTACATTTGCCACTATGGTAAACAGCAGCCATACCACACTGATCGCACAGCCCATAGCTACACCAGTCAAACTGTCCGCCAACGCAAACGTCACTACCGCCAATATGAACATTATCAAACCTATGATATTGACAACTACAAATCCCATCTCTTTTCCTCCTAAAGTCAACATATATCACACTGCATCTGCAGATTTTCCGCCTCTGTGCAATGAATCAAGTCTGTGTTTTGCTTCATCAGTAACCGTAAGGCCTGAAAAATCTGCAAATTCTCTCTTCACATTTTTTATGAGCATGATTGCAAACTCTACATCCGTCTTTTCTGCACTTGACAACAACTCATGGTAATCAACCGGAACATCCTCATATATGCTAAGAGCAACCGACTCTGGCACGACAACAAATGTCATAGATGTATGGGTCTTATCTGCTATGTATATCTCTGCCTTATCCGCAAATTTCTCAAATTTCTCAGCCTGGGCATGAAAACCTCCACGCTCAAGATCTTCATATATCTGTTCTCTATCATTCACAAGACTGTCCAGATACATATACCCCTTGAGAAGCAGAAGCCCCATCAGACCATCGGATATATTGAAATTAATAATACATCCATAACCTTCGTCACTATCAGTAAGAACACGATATACGCACTCAGCTATATCATCATCACTAAGCCCACTGTACTTATAGGCCTGTTCCACACCTGCATGAGTAATCAGGATTGTCTCAACATTGCCCCTTATTGCCCTTCTCTTTTTATTATTCCCAACTGGTTTCGCTGTTATCTTGAATGCCTTCAGGGCACTCACCGCATCATCTATACTCTTTTCCCCCGATAATGAAGTTTCAAATCTTCCTGTCTCAGAAGATACCACTGATACATTCCTGTATACTCTCTGTATCGATATATCATTTTTCCTCATGACAGCACTTATAATATCTATATCTGTCCTACAGCCTGTCAGATAACGTAAAAGCTCCGCCCTAATTTTTCCTCCAAAATCCAGCTCATATTCCGCATTTGTCAGATCAGTCCCAGAATACCACCTTTTCTCCAGGTATCTGTAATTATTCGGATCACGCAGTCTGTCCAGGGCGCTGTTCTTAATCTCAATTATACCATCTTCATCCGTCTCCAGATCTTTTGCAAGCTCCGATATGCTGCATCTGTCGCACCTGTACCCATAGAGTCTGTCTATAACCAACTTCTCCCTGTAATTCAACCTGTCTATAAGTTCATCAAACATACGTCTGCACATTCTGTCCTGTGAATAGGACAATGTATCTGCCTGAACCCCAAATACTGAACTGTAAAGAGCCTCATATGGACTGATCACATCAAGCAGATATTTATTATTTTCTTTTCTTATAACATACGCTCTGTGCAATATCCCACACCCCATTTATATAAGTTCTTCGTTCTATATAGTAATTGGCATATGTATATGATATACCAACCATATTTTTTATTTATACCTGGATTAATCATTTTCATTATACATGGTTTACCGCAAATTAAAAACACGAAAGTGAACAGATAAAGAATTTAATTATTTTATTAAGTGTTTATACACCTGTTTATTTTTCTATGATATAATGAGCGCAAATGAGCTGACACGTCCACGTGTTTGATTGGCAAGCACTACATGACGCCGACTGCCAGCCACAGACAAGCAGGTACTGATTATCAGCATATACCTGTATATATAATTTTTGGAGGATATATATGGTCAGATTTCTGCCGGATGAATACTATTCATCCACATACAAGATAGATTTCAAGGATTATTACAACAAGGGCTACAGGGGGATACTGTTTGACATCGACAACACCTTGGTAAGACACAACGAACCCGCTACTTCACGCGCTATAAAACTCATGGAAAAGCTAAAAGCAATCGGATTTAAAGTCTGCTTAGTCTCAAACAACAAAGAGCCAAGAGTAGCTTCATTCAACAAAAAGATGAAGGTCAACTATATATACAAGGCCGGCAAGCCATCAAAAAAAGGCTATATCCGTGCCATGAATGAAATAGGCTGTAATATAGATAACACTATTGCAGTGGGCGACCAGATATACACCGACATAATCGGCAGCGCCAGCCTTGGAATACACACCATCCTGGTCAAACCTATAGACACAAGTCATGAAGAGATACAGATAACATTAAAGAGAATTATCGAAAAACCATTTATATTCTATTTCAAGAAGAAATACGGCATGGTGAGATAACCGAAAAACCTAAAATAATCTATAAGCCAACATAAAAGGCTGTATCCACTTATCATCTCCTGATAAATGAATACAGCCTTTATTATATCTAATCATTATATACTTTCTTAAACTCTGTGTATCCCTCTGACTCCAGCATACTTATCTGCTGCTTCATATTCTTTCTCATCATCTGTATAGTGACTGTCTTTCCTGACTGACGAAGCTCCTTTGCCTCCTTGAAAATCTCCATTTTCCTGTCAAGAGTAACATCCTTATGGATAAGGATGGCAACATTGTCCGAATCTATCTTGTAACCATTATCAAGTTTGTCCTTGAGAATGGTGATTATCCTCTCAAAACCGATTGAAAAACCAGTTGCAGGTACATCCTGTCCGCAGAAATTGCCAACCATCTTGTCATATCTTCCACCACCAGCAATTGAGAAATTGTAATCGTCAATTGTAACCTCAAATATAGGTCCTGTGTAATATCCCATACCTCTTACAAGAGTTGGATCAAATACAATCTTTACGCCATCTGCCACCATTGTTCTTGCACTTGATATAATCTCATCCATATTGGTTACAACCTTTGGGTCGAGGCACTGCTCATCTATATCCTTGCAAAAATCTGCGCAGCTCACATCCCCAAGGTTCTCATATATCTCAAGATACCTGTTTACCATATCTGCATCGTAGCCATTCTCTGTAAGTTCTGCCCTTATACCATCCAGACCGATCTTGTCATACTTGTCAAGGCTGATAAGTATAGAAGCAATATCCTCCTCTGCAAATCCTGCGTTCTTTGCTGCACCACGGAGTATCTGCCTGTCGTTGATATGAATAGTAAAATCCGTTATGCCCACCTCAGAGAATATTCTGGAAAGCATATCAGACGTTGCTGCCACAAGTTCTATCTCAGCAAGATTGGTATTGTCGCCAAGGATATCTATGTCACACTGAGTGAACATCCTGAACCTTCCCTTCTGTGGCTGGTCAGCGCGGAATACAGGGCCAATCTGAAGTGCCTTGAACGGACTAGGAAGCTGTTCCTTGTTATTGGCATAGTATCTGGAAAGAGGAAGTGTCAAGTCATACCTGAGTCCGCTGTCTGCCATTTCGCCCTTGCCTGCATCTATAGCTCTCGCAAGGTCTGCGCCTCTCTTCATCACCTTAAAGATAAGCTTCTCATTATCTCCGCCCTGTTTGCTTGTAAGATTTTCTATATGTTCCATAACAGGAGTCTCTATCTGTGTAAATCCAAATCTGGAATAACTTGTCTTGATCATTGAAAGCACATGTTCTCTGAGCCTCATATCAGCCGGAAGCTGATCACACATACCCTTTACCGGTGTCTTAATGAATTTTGCCATTTTTAATCCTCCTGATTAATTATAATTTTATCAAATCCAACCTATTCTAGCATATACATTTGTTTTTTTCCACCCTCAACTACAAGAAACAAAAACATCGGAGCAGACTTGCTCTTGCAAGAATACGCCGATGTTTTGCATATCATATAAAATTATGTAACCCAATATTATCTCAAAAGGTCATAATTGAGCTTCTTAATAACTGTAAATGCCTTATTTCTAAGTTCCTCACCTGAGAACTCATCAAGCTGGACGTTCATATCCCAATTGTACTTCATAAGTGTATTGAGCAGATCCTCAATGTAATCTTTTACATACTTTACATTGCTGTCGCTCTTATCCTTGAGCTGTACAACGATATTATCGATTGCCTCAATTATGCCTGACTCCTGCTTCTCTGGTGCCTGTCCTGACTCATCATTAAGCTCAATAACTTTACCAGTCTTGGTAATGATAACTTTCTTGTTTGGAGCAGCCGCAGCCTTACTCTTCTTGTTTATCATGTGATTGATACACTTGATAAGGCATGCAACTGAGTAAGTCATCTCCTCGGCAGACGGCTTGTCAATTCCCTTTAATGTGTGCTGATGATACAGAAACTCTGACTTGCACAGCATCTCCTCAACCACTGCAGCTTTGCAAAGAGAAACGAGGTCTGCCGGCATAGCCTGCTGTTTCTTGCCGAAGAAACCACCGCCCTGCTGCTCATTTTCCTCTTTATATTTCTCAGGAAGAGTTGTTCTCACATATGTCTCTTGCAGGTACTTCTTAGCTGTATTGATATCATAACTTGAGGCAAGAACCATCTTCTTTGTGCTGTTAAGTCCATTGACCACCATATCCTCAGCAGCCATGAAAAGAAGTATCTTCTGCCTGTTATCCAGCATAGAGTAAACTTCTTTGTTCTTGTTGTTCTTCTCAACTATCGACTTCTTCCTGACATCAAACACTTTTATCTTCTCTTTTACACTGAAGAATGCCTTGAGCATTGATGGGTTTGCATTCAGGAAGTTGCAACACCATGTAAGTTCTATGTACTGATCCTCTATCTTGTTTGATACCTCATACAGGCTGTATCCTTCAAAGAGTACGTTGAGTGCCTTTGACAAAATCTCAAGGCTCTCATACTTTTCCTCGTACGATTTCTGTGTGATATCTGAATTGACATACGCCTTTATTCCGCACTCGATAAATAACTTGTTGTACTCATATGCACCTTCAGGAATATTCTGTCTTCCACTGAGCTGAGCACCTGATCCAAGTGTCTGAAGTACCTTCTTCACCTCTGGGTCATTCTCTATAGACTGATATACCTTCTTTGTGAACGCACATGTCTCATTGAGAAGAGAATCAATTCTCTTGTTGTAAACCTCCTGTTTTGAGATCTCTGAAGCAACCTTACTGCTAAGTATCTTTGCTGCCTCTGTGCTGGTCACATTCTTTATAAGCTCCTTAAAATTGGAGTAAACTGACAGATTGTCGATAGGTATATATTCTGCATTCAGTCCATAGAACTGGAACGCCTTCTCATACTGCTTGTTTGCAATATATATCGAAAACAGATTTATTGACAACTGTATCTTATAATCGTTAGGTGCATGTGCATCCTCTATAACATAATCATAGAGAACCTCAAGATTGTTTATATATGACTCAGATCCAATATCTGAAGCAGAGATATCCATCTCCATAACCACATTGATAAGATCAAGATAACCGAGGAGAGCTTTATCAAAGTTCTTCGGTCTGTCATCATCCTCAAGAATCTGATATGAAATATTTATGAGTAATGGAGCAATCTTCTCTCCGATGAGCTTCATACACTCCGGAATCTTCTCAAGCTGCAGAAGATAAAGAAGCCATACACTATAACGATACACACCCGTGGCTGATACTGGAGCATCAATATCGGTTGGATCGATATCTCCATATACAAATCTGAACAGAGGCTCTATCCACTCCTCTATCGCATAATGTCCTGTTGCCTTTATGTTGAAATCTACGAACTCAGCCAACTCATATAGCTTCGTACACTGAGCTCTCACCTCATCATCCACTGTCATTGTTGAAAGATCAAAGTTCGAATCCTTCAGACTGTCTATAACCAATGTATAGAATCCATCCTCCACCTGATCATTCAGGTATCGAATAAGCGTTCCTTTATTACTAGATGCTGCAATTGATAATGCGTTATCCCCTGCCTGTCCTATATTTGCTGGTAACATAATATGCATACCTCCTTTTGTGTTCACGCGTTTAGTATTCTTTTGTTCTGGTATTATTCTCCCACCAAATCACTATTTCAAATATACCATATTTGGTAAAATCATTCAACAAAGTTTTTGGTTATTACTGATAACTAGCATTGTGCATAATTACCCAAAAATTATAGCACTAATAAATTCAATTTTTTTGTGCATTTTTACAATTTATATTATCTCCAAATAATGCCTGTTATCAGTCAAGTCCCGCCATATGGAGAATAGCCATCGCATTCGTAGTAGTACATCTTCCGTCCTTTTTCCTGTAATCAAATTTGAGCTGATCTCCTTCGTAATATTCTTCAAAATGATAATTTGCCGCCGGAGCGCCATCATCATCCTTAAGATCACACAGCTCAAAATCATGCGTGGACACAAGCGTCATAGATCTGACTCCTGACAGCTTTCGTATAACCTGTGTTGCCCCCACTATTCTGTCCGCAGAATTCGTCCCCTTGAATATCTCATCTATCAGACAGAGCATTGGTTTATTCTTTTTCTTATATTCGACCATAGTCTTAATTCGAAGTATCTCTGCATAGAATGTGGATATTCCGTTGCTGACATCATCAGTCACCCTCATGGATGTAAAAATCTTCATGATATCAGTCTCCATATACGCCGCACACACAGGCGCACCTGCATAAGCCAGAACAAGATTTATTCCCAAAGTTCTGAGGAAAGTAGTTTTTCCTGACATATTACTTCCGGTTATGATTGTCGCACCACCCTTAAAGCATGCATCGTTCTCAACTACCACGTCAGGTTTTATCAGCGGATGTCTCATATTTCTCGCATCGACATGAACCCTCTCATTATCGCCGACCTGAGGATAGCTGACATCTCTGGTTCTGGCTAGAACTGCAAATGACATCAGTTCCTCCATATCCGACACAGCCTTTATCCAGCCTGCAACAGATGAACCATTTTTCAGCTTCCACTTGTCCATCATCCTTCCGAGATGGAAATCCCACATGACAAGTCCGCAGAGAATCTGGTGAACAATCGGATTGTATCTGATGTTGAACGCCGCACTTATGGATCTGAGCTTCTTTATGGCTGCCAGCGCTCCGGAATCATTTGACAAATGTCCTTTGATGTCATTTAGAAGCTCACTTTCAAAATTCTCAGCCGATATGAGTTCAAACATCCTGATGTAATCTTCAATGACATATCCAAATGAGATCATAGGCATAACCGCCTGTCCAGCCACCCCTGAAAACAGCCATGATATGAGAAGAACTGCAAAGAAGGACACCAGAGTCCAGCCTATATTGATTCTTCCCGCTATGCCAAGTATTAAGACAATGACTGTAATAGCCGGAAGGACAAATCTCATCACATTGAAAAGTGCCGGTATGTGATCGTCACCGCCACAATATGCCACAAACTCATCCGCTGTATATTTCTTCTTTTTGCCGGTGTTCGCCTTCACGCCGAGGGTCTCAAAATTCATTGAAAACTCCGGCTTATCTGCCAGCTCCTTTATGGCCCTCTGTCTCATCTCTATTGTCTTTATATTGTACTCCGGATCCTTGATACTCTTTGCAAGGCCACGCCTGCCTTCCTCAGTACCCGCTACGCATATAAACTGATACAATGAATTTGGTCCAAGAAGATCCATATCTTTCGCAACAAGATCTTCACTTTCTATATACTGACTGCCATTGTCTTCAAATTCTTTCCAACCATCGCCAAAGCGCTCTATATATCTTCTGAGTACCTCTGACTTCGCCTTCTTGTATTCAAGATCTTCACCTAGCTTTCCATGAATAAATACCAGTGCAACAAAAACAACCGAGGCAGCCATCCCCACAACTGTGACTATACCTCTGCTATCGTATATCCCTATTATCAGACACGCCACGGCCGCAATAAATACACACAGCCTTATAACCGAATATGTGGATGACCTGCCATCAAGTTCCTTTATGTTCTTTTCAAGTTTCTCTCTCTGCTCTATATATTTGTCCATTTACTCCGTCCTTTCAAGTTTACATAAACATATCATCTTCTATTCCCCTGTTTTGTCTAAAACAAATACGCATGCAATACCATCACATGCGCACGTTTTATATTATTCATCTTTTTCATCAATTTTATGTCCAGCATCTGCAGCATCGTTCCGCTTCTTAATAAAAAACATCACCAATGACACTATAAGGAATATAACTCCAACTAATATACATATCAAAGCCAATGTTTTCTTTGACAAAAGATACATCCCCACCCCAAGCACAAACATGAGGCCTGCACATGTAAGGTAATTCTTAAGAGTCGCCCCAAGGTCATTCACTTCGGCCTGATTATCCTTCTCATTCATCATATTCTTGTTACACCTCCACTATACATCTAGGAATGAATATACCATACTACAAACCTAATAGGCAAATGTTAAATGTTTGTGAAAATCGTGGAAAGCTTTTATTAAATAATCATAAGAATGCACATCACCAGTATCATTTTATTGCATTTACACTGAATACATATTAAAATATATGGACAGGTTATATAAAAACAGCAGCATTCTGAGGCATGCGGACATCATCACGCTTTCACATGTGACATAACATTACAGAAGGGAGTTTTTCAGCATGAAGAATTTAACAAAATTAGCACTTACACTTGCTGCAGCAGGCAGCGTGTGTTATCTATTCAAGGACAAGATCAAGGCTAGCAAAGCATACCAGACAGTAGAGTCAAACGATACGGTAAGAAAAGCCAAAGAGACAGCATCTGACACATATCACAAAGTTAAAGATTCTGACACTGTAAAGAAGATCAAGAATTCTGACACGGTTAAAAAGATCAAGGACAATGAGAATGTACAGAAAGCAAAAGCTACCGCTACTTCTACAATTCACAAAGCAAAGGAAACTGTCAATGATAAATATGACAAAATCAAGGATACAATAAAGGGGAAGATGGAACCAGCAGACGATGGAGACCGTGAATATTTTACTCTCCATGAGAACGAGCCATCAACAACAGAGGCACCGAAATCCGCTGACACATCTGACGCGACAACAGCAAAGGTTGTGACAGAAACCGTGGCAGAAGCTGAAGATGTTCTCGCTGAGGCTACAGATGCTGTAAGCAACGCAGCAGATTCAGACACATCCGATGTGATTGGCGATGAGTATATGGGACTTTCAGATGTATCAGAAGATCCTTCAGTTCTATCTGAACAGGACAAGCTTGACGTGTAATATACCGGTATTCTATCACCGCATGAGATTTGATCAAATATATTTTTAATACACATATTCAGCACAGGCTAATGAATACACAGCAGAAAGTGCCGGGAAAGATCTACAATTCTTTCCCGGCACTTTTTTCATTTTATATGTTGTTGATATGGAGCTGTTCTTCTATATTTTATTCTTGTCACCAAGATATGACAAAGCCTCGTCAAGCGAGGCCTCGCTCTTAAAATTCTGCTCGTATGTGACTCCATCTACATCAACCATGATAAGCTTGTATATACGCTTACTTCCAACACCTATGTTTGACGATGTCCTAAGCTTCTTGAATGTCTCTATACTGTCGAGTCTCACCACATCCGTATGCCACATACCATGATATACAAAATAGCTGTCAGTTATAGCTACGCCATCCTGATCGTAATACAGATTGTATCTGAGCTGGTTATCTATATCTCTGATCGTATTCCTGTCTGTTCTGCTGCCAAGTGCCGATCTCAATCTCGCTGTCTTCCATGGGCAGACCAGATTATATATGCAGTGAACAACACAATACACTGCCCATAGAACTGAAAGAACGAGCACCAGGAGCATCATATTATAGTATATCCTTGGAAAGTCCACCTCACTTATGATATGAGGATAGATACGACACTCTATCTGTCTTCTCGAAATACCGATATCCTGAGCAAGGCCATCAAGTATATCATCATACTCGCTACTTCCAGAAATGAGTCTTCCCCTCACTGTGTAGTTCAAAACTACTTCATCACTGCTTGTAAGCAACAGTATCGCGTATCTGCCATCCTGCTGACAATAGTAATATCTGCCGATTCTCTCAGAATCTTCATAATAATCATACCCCAGATAATCTGCCCTCTCAATGGTTATAGATACGTCATTCTCACCCAGATTGTCAATATTCTCTATATCAGCCAGAGTTCTGTATGTCCTGGTATTCATTCTGTCAATCAGTGAAAAATGAAACGCCATATATATCATGACCGACACCAATATAAGCGACACTACAACTCCCACTATTCTATTTCTCAGTATATAACCTTCAAACTTTTTGTTTTTCAACATAATCTATAACCACTCACATGCATCTTATTTTCACAGCATGATCACAACAACTGCATACGCAGCCTTTAGAAATGGGAGCCACCACCGCCATGGCCGCCACCGCCGCCACTGCTGCTTCCGCCGCCACCTGAGCTGCTCTCTATCTTTACGCTGTGAACTTCCTTACGTATAAATATATCTCTCTTGTCAACAACCTGTGCACGGCCCTTGCTGTATGTCGAAGCCGTCGTAGTATCCTTTCCCGCCTTCTTCGAGAAATTGACAGCAAAAAATATGATAGATGCTACAAGTGCTACAAGTGCGCATACAGGAAGTGAGATGAAATCAATGCCACCTCCACTACTCTTCATGGCACTCTTTGTCTTCTTGAGTATCCTCTCAAATCCTGTAAACGGATCCTCCCTGAGTTTCTTGCCGCCGTACTTTGTTATGCTTACCGCTTTGCTGTCACTGATTCTCTCTCTTGCTTTTCCTGACGTACAGAGATACACATATCTGTCTGTAGGCTGCCAGTTTGCAACTATAACCACGCTTGTGCTGGCATCTCTGCCATCAAGATAAGTTCCGGCCGGCCACTCTTCCCAGCCAAATCTGTATGTATCACATATCTTCTCTGCGATATCTTTGGTATTACTCTCTATATTGCCACCAGTTGCTGAAGCACCAAATTCTGACAAATCTGTATCCTGATCGATAGTTACAACAGCCACATCCATTCCCACAAGATCCTCAAGCTCTTTTATATCACTCCTCAGTTCTTCTTCCTCAGAATCAGACAGTTTATCAGCATAATCAAACACCCTCTCATTCGTCCGGCATTCTGTGTTGCTTCTTGCATCATGTTTCAGATTAGCCTTTGATTTTGCAATATAAATGCCGAACAGCAAAATACCTATGCCAAGCAGAACAATCATTGCAATCACAAATTTCTTCAATACTTTGCTCATTTACAACACCCCCAATAACATAGATAATCCGCCAAGGCATACAAACCCCGCAAGCCAGAGAAGTGCAGTAAGCCCCATTGCCTTTGCTGTACTTCTAGGTGCTGTTCCCACGCATTTACCTGTCTGACCATTCACATAAAACTTATAGTTCTTTCCCTGGAATCTGTATTCATACATCCATACAGGCATAAGGGCAAATTTTGTACCTGTCTGCCTGTTATTGCTGTTGAACATCTCATTGATCAGAGTGTCATATCCACTCGTGTACTCACGAACCCATCCCCTGTTAGCCTTGTCAGCTTTTTCATTGGCTCTCGGCTCCACCTCATCAGGTGTCATGTTATATGTCTCTGCCTCAAAGCCCGACAAATACTTGTTGTCATGCTTGATAAGTGCTGTATAATCATATGGTTCCATAAGATCCATGATGCCATCCTCCATCGCAATAGATGCATCAACCGGTATGCCTTCATAATCAACATGAAGTTTTCTTGCGACATCAAAATAAGAAGTTTCTGTATATCTCTTATCTCCTGATGTCCATGTTCTGACCTTTGTACCTGTGGCATGATAATCAATATTCGAATCATAATCATACATCCAGAAAGGTACATATATTCCCTTCATCTTCTCCAGCGTCTTCTGAGATAGAAATGTTCCAGGAATGAACAGCTTCTTTCCAAATTCATCCTTCAGCTTATCCTCTGCATCATGCTTTGATATCTTAAATGGCAGAACCACATCTGCACCATAAGGATATGTAACCTTGTCATCTCTCAGCAGATATGTACCACACGCCGGACATCTTCCCGCCGACTGAAATTCTGTATACGGGATCTGGGACCCGCAGTTGATACACACGACCGGATTCTCTGAAGGTACCACTTCCTGACACTCATCTCCGCCACAGCTTAGACATATCATCTTCTTTTTTGATGGCTCATACACAACATTGCCACCACAGTTCACACATCTGTAAAGCAAATTATCTTCCCCCTGTCCTTTTTATTTTATATTTCCCCGCAATTTTGTTTCTTCCTGAGCAACGCTGAGTCACTCAACATATGCGCTCATTATATCACAGTATATTCCTTTTTAGAACATAGAATTACATGTCTTACCGTACTGTTACGGCATATTTTAGATATCTTACAAAGTATGCGTCACATAATTTATTTTTTTGTGTAACACATTGAAACGGTGCGAATATGTTATACCATGAACAAAATATTGGAGGCATACCATGAGTGACTTATCAGCAACACAGTGTGCTTGTGGAAGAAATGGACTTTCATGTGGAGGTTCATGTGGAATCAACAGCTGCACACTGATCATCATTCTCCTTCTCTGCTGTGGCGGTTGTGGTGATGGAGGCTTCGGCGGTGGCTGTGGAAATGACTGCAGCTGTATCTGGATCATCCTTCTCTTATGCTGTTGCTGCGGAAACGGCAATGGCAGCGCTTTCGGCGGCGGCTGTGGTGGATGTGGCAGCTGCGGCGGCTGTGGAAACGATTGCGGCTGCTGCTAGCATACCATCTCACCATGCAAATGGGATTCGGCGCCGGACAATCAAGTGGTCCGGCATCCGAGTCCGGACAGCCAGCAGAAGCAATTCTGCTGGTATTTTTTCTGTATAGATTAATAGAATATATTATATATGGCAGAGTTTTGGCATGATCATTTTGATCCATCGTCAAATGAAATGGAGCTATCTATGTTTAATGGAAACTTTCGGCATCCTCTGGACAATTTAATACGAGATGACCGGCTTTTCATCATGGAAGCCATCATTCCATTTGTCGACGATAACATGAAGGCTCCCCTGGCCATGTACATAAAATTCATGGAACTTAAGGCCATTCTGGAAGCGCTGAGAGATCCAGGTTATGTAAACTCATGTGGTCTGCACAAGGACATAAACAATCAGGATGATATATTCTCATCTCTTGCAAACTGCGGTCTCATGGGTGGCAAAGATCAATTGGAAAATATGAAAAAAGCAATGAATATGATGAATATGATGAACAAAATGAAGCAGGGTGGTGATTCAGAATCAGGTGTGTCTGACTCTGGTTCGGCCGATTCAGGCTTGACAGGTTCTGGCTTTACTGATTCAGGCACAGCTGACTCAGGCTTGACAGGCTCTGGCTTTACTGATTCAAGCACAGCTGACACTTACACTACAGGCCCCCGTAAAACGAACCCACACCACCAATCCAGTTTCACCCCAGACTACAATGACGGCTATTATGAAACAGACCCACTGTATCAGCACTATAACACCGGAAGTCATTCCAGAAGCCATCCGGAAAAAGACCTGTTTGGCTCGATCAAGGATTTATTTGATGAATATGACAGGAATCACTAGCCATCACCTGTAGTCTACAGATAGCAATCCATCAAGGCCACCAAGAACCAACGAAGACTATTAAGACCATTCATAACCTATTAATATGATGTATAAAGCATGAAAGGAATTTCAAAATGAATCTTCAAAATGATCCAAGACTAAAAAATATGCATCCACTGAAAAAACAGATACTCTACCGCTTATCTCACACCTCTGCGTCATCGTCGCCCGAGGAAATGCTCCCTCAGCTTATGGAGATAAACAATGAACTTAAAAAGAGGGACCTGTCATTCAGCAAGGCCGAGTCTGAACTTGTAATCGACATCCTCGCCGAGGGAATGTCCCCGCAGGACAGACAAAGAATCAACATGATAAAGGGGATGCTTTAAAGCATCCCCCGGTTCTTACAATAATCACTTATAGTTTTTATACCTGCCACATCGCACGCATCGTTTCTTTAAACATCCTGTAAACCTTCCGCCACAATAACTGCATCTGTGTGCTCTTATAAATGCATCATGAATAAATGTCTCGTTGACTATAATATCATTTGCCAGGTTCTCATCTACGATACCTTCTTTTCCTTCCGGATTTTTTTCTTCAAGCTCCATATTCACATTTCTCCCCTCTTTCCACCAATATACCATTTTATGTTGCCAATGGCAACATATTACTTCTTTTGTTGCTGACAGAATCTGGCTTGTCTGCCAACATTTGGAAGATACTGTTTGCACAAAATATATCTAGCAGCAACAGTATGTATAAATAGACGGAGGATAAAATATTGGATATCTTTGACACAGGAGTACGTATACGCAACTTAAGGAAATCACATAAATTGACGCAGGAAGAATTGGCAGAGGAAATAGGAGTCACATCACACTACATATACGAAGTTGAACACGGACTCAAAACCATGAGCATCTACACCCTCGCCAACATTGCAGAAGCCCTTGATGCGCCTCTTGACTATATTGTGTATGGAAAGGTTTTTGATTCAAACGACGAAACACACGACTTCTCCCCCAAGGACGATCTGTCTATCCTTATAGAAACTATCCCACTCAGCAAAAGGGATAATGTGTGTCGTACTCTTAAAGGGATTTTGCCGTATATAAAATAAGCGCACGGCCAAATGATGCTATGCGCTGGAGATGACGCAGAAGACATAGAATATCCTCCCGGAGGATGATTATGTTTCATCAATCCGGGAGGATATTCGAAATGTTATGATTCGTTGTCTTTACTATTTTTAGTCAACATATCCTTCATTTGTCAATATCTTTCTGACAGTCTTACCAGATACAGATATAAAATATAAATTATATGTATCTTCATTTTTACCTCTGGTGGTAACTTCCAGATAAGTGCCATAATCGATAATATCTTCTATATCTGAAGGAAATGTATGGAGAACTTTGCTATTATAGCCACTTTTTCTTATCAGTTTATTGCCTGAAAAATCATATACGTAACCATAAGTGTTATCACTGGCATCAAAATAATAATTTGAATCATATTGCTTACTAACCAAAGATGTCCAATTTCCATGCATATAATAACTTGATATATATACCCAATCCTTATGTCCGGATGAATCAATTACATAACAATCTCTTCTTGTTGTATCATCATCATAATATATTGTAACTTCTATCACATACTGACCTTTATAGATGCCTTTGCGACTTGCATATGTACCATTTCCGTTTTTGTATATACATTTTTTATTATTTCCATTTAAGTCCATTCTGTATATAGCAGTCCGCTTATATACATTTGTTCCATCATAAGTAACATAATATATATGCTTTCCTACAACAACCGGTTCCAGTCCCTTTGCAAGTCTGTGAGGCTTGCCGCCATACTTCGAAACACGATAGATATTTCTGTATCTTAAATCACTTGACCATGCATCAAAATAAACATAATCCCCTGACACAGTTATTATACTTACCGGATACAATGAAGATAATTTTTTTCTTTTACCACTTAATATATCATACCTGTATAAGCCTTTACCATCTGCTCCGCAATGCCTGTTAAAATATGATTTTCCATCAAACTGACGACCACTATAGTTTCTGAATCGTTCCTTATCCGTAACCCGAATCCTACATCTGTAGCTCTTATTTCCGAGCTTAGCTGTGATGATTGCACTTCCTGTCTTTTTGGCAGTTATAAGTCCCTTACTGTTTACCGCAACAACCGATTTATTGCTTGTATACCACTTAGGCTTACTCTTTGTCCCAACCATTTTTAGATACATGGTCTTTCCGATATCCAGCACGCATCTCGTCCGGTTAAGCCTTACTGTTGCCGCCTGTGCCTGCATGACTCCAAAGCCTGAGCCTGTTATCTGCGATGACATAAGTTCTCCGGAAAATGTGAGAACTATGGCAAGTATCACACATAATATTCGTTTTGCAGTTCTATTTCTTGTTTTCATAGAATCAGCTCCTCTCATTTCTATCGATTTCAACTTTGACATATAAAGACTTTGCATCTTATAAATATGATAAACTTATCTCAAAACCATTTAATACACATACACCGACTTTGAAGCACTTGCAGGTGATATATATGTCTTTCCATTTACCTTCTTGTATACATAAACCTTGTATGAATATGTAGTCCAGCTTGAAGTTGCGGAGCGGTCAATATATGCGCCTGTACGCCAGGATGTTATCCCTTTAATTCTCTTATACGATCCGCCATCTGTACTTCTATAAATCAGATAACCTGAAGCGCTGTTTGATCTGCTCCATACAAGTTTAACTCCTGAGTATGTGTCTACAGCATTAGTCAGCTTTGTTGCCGCAGGAACAATTTTAAATACTTTCTTAACGGTTCCCTTATAATTGCCTTTGAATACTATCTTGTATATATATGTTCCTACATTTCTACGTCCACTTGGAACATATACAGTATAATCTTTGCCTTTTACCAGACGTTTTCCATAGTTATCTTTTACTATGACTGTTGAATTTCTAACTTTTCCTGTGTACGTGACAACCGCAGAATGAAGGGTGACGTTTTTGTAGGTGAGGGTTGTTCCTCCAGAAATAGCAAAGCAATAATTTCCTGTATAATATGAAGACACTTCAAGATAATATAAACCAGCCGGAAGAGTAACTTTTATGACATCATTTATAATATCCATATCATTCCTACGCAAATACCAATACTCCACTTTATCACCATCTGAATCATATATATCAATATCGCAATTAGAAATATCTTCAGACTTAAACTTTATCGTTATATCAGTTGTTCTGGATAATCTAAATTTGAAAAAATCATTTCCATCATTAAGTGCCACCTGACCTTTTATTACTTTAGGCAAACTAATTGATTTTGCCATAGCATAATTATCATTTGGTTCACCTTCATTATCTCCTGAACTTTTGAAGGATGGAGTCATCACATAGTTTATGTAATCGCCAGAATATAACCTACTCCATGGCTCTACTGTTACATAATATGTTCCTTTTACAAGATCCCATATTATAGTATCTTTTCCGAACTCCAAATCATCATTATAGCTTGTATGTACATATTCCATTTGATCCCCATCAGAATCATATAAACGTATAACATATGAATCATCATATGATGTAAACCTTATATTAACTCTCCCCTCACTACTTAAGCTAAATCCATATGTGTACATACTCTGCGAATATGAAAGTGTTCCATTTATCGTCTGTCCAAATCTAATATACGAATCCGCAGTGGCTATCTCTGCATCAGACTCTTCTATCTCCACACTTTCTACTTCATCTGCTGCCATAGCACTTACAGTACCACTAGCAAGACACATCGCAGCCGCACAAAATACAACTGCCGCTTTTTTCACCATTCTGATAAAATTCGTTTTCACCATAGCTCATGACCTCCTCATCATTTTGTTATCAAATCCCACCTGCACATTTGCAGTGCAGATGGGATTTTACTATTATTTAACCTTTATTGATTTTGAAACACTATATGCACCATATATTTTGTCTTTACCAACCAGCTTATAACTTCTGACTCTTACATAATAGGTTCTTCCACTTACAAAACCAGTCATTTCCTTTGCATAATATTTATAAGTGTTAATACTATAGCGCTTAACCACCTTTGTAAATTTAGCGTCACGGGAAACCTGGACTTCGTATCCTGATGCTTTTGAATCAATTTTCCATACAACTTTGACTTTATTTTTCTTTTGGGAAACCAACTTTGTAATCTGCTGTTTTTTAGGTTTTACTACTATTGTGATTTTCTTTACAGCAGAATTGTACTTTGTAGTCGCACTTGCTTTGATTGTCACTACAGCTTTTCCTGTGCCCTTTATGGAGACAAGACCATTACTACTAACTGTAACTACTGACTTATTTGATGATGCATATGTCAATTTGCCATTACCTGTTGTCTTTGCACCAAGTGACTTAGCTTTATCTCCATACGTCTTCACTGTAGTACCAAATGCTGTAATTATTGTCTGTTTCTTTTTTACAACTGGCTGTGGTTTTACATTATCTGTTATAGCGAAAATACACGTTGTCACTCCGCCATAAAAATTCTCTGTTTCTTCCACAACAGCCTTTATAACATATGTACCTGCTTTGTCTGGAACTGCCTCTGAGTAATCAGATGTTCCCAATAATGCGTATGAATATGTGACTTTTCCATCTCCATCATTACCTGTAAGTACTGGCGTTGATTTTGTTCCGCTCACATCCCATCCAGCCATAACAAGGGTCAAGTTTGCCAAAAGCTTTTTTTCAACAGGAACCGGTTCGCTGCTCTTGTCTGTAATCGTAAATATACATGTAGTAATGCCGGCACTATATTCCTCAGTTTCTTCGACCGTTGCTCTGGCAATATATGTTCCAGCTTTTGATGGTACAACACTTGTATATTCCGTCTCTCCTACCAAAGCATATGAGTAAGTTACCTTTCCTTTGCCGTCATTTCCTGTAAGAACAGGTGCTGACGGTGTTCCACTCACATCCCATCCATTCATTACAAGGGAAAGATTTTTCAATGATTTTTTTACAGTTGGTTTAGGTTCACTATTCTTATCTGTAACAGTAAATACACAGGTTGCAACACCGGCATTATATTCTTCTGTCTCCTCGACCACAGCTTTTACTATATATGTACCCGCCTTTGATGGAACTGTACTCGTATAGGTTGCTCCATTTATCTGCGCATATGTGTATGTAACCTTTCCTTTACCCAAATTACCTGACAGTTTTGGAGTCGATTTAGTGCCACTTACATCCCAACCAGTCATCGCAACAACAAGATTACTTAAATTTTTCTTTTCTACAGGCTGAACTTTTTCTATAACACTTATCTCAGATGTGACATTGTTAAATACAATTGTATTGTAATTTTCCTTATATGTGTTCTTTCTTACTGTAGATACACTTACAGAAGTTTTCCCAACTTCAACATCTTTATTACAATAAAACTTAATAACGCACAACTGCCCATTATCTGCTATTTCGCTGCTTCCAGACCATATGACATCAAAAGCTCCCGCAGCAGAAGTAGCTACACTATCATCAAACAATCCATCCGTTATAAGCTCTCCCTTACTAACCGAAATAGGGGTAAGAACATTCGCATCATAACTAACATTTACATCTATTCCCATAAAGCCACAATTACCAGAAATATTTACTGGCAGCTCAAAATAACTATCAGGCGTTATTTCAGTATTCTCTGTTTTTAATAACGGCTTATTATATACTGTTACTTGATATTCTGATTTTAAAGAAACACCATTCTCTGAATAAGCAATAGTGACCTTCTTCTCACCCGCTGTACTAAAATCATAACTTGTTGTGTAGCCCTTTGATATCACCTCACTGGAAAAGTCATCATATGTTACCCTGAGTGTAAGACCTCTTGTCACGACTTCATCACCGACAGTATAATTTACTGTTTTAGGGTATGTAACAATTTCAAGCTTTACTGGTTTTCTGATAGCTGCAAGCGCAATTATGCTATTTGCAAAAATCAGCATGACCAACAATGCAGAAAAAACAAATGCCCTTATTTGTTGTCTATTCATCTACTTCCTCCTTCTCCTTATAATAATTATTCCGACAAATATCAGAATTAATGCAGCAGCCTCAAACCATATATAAATATTTTTCCTGGTTGATTTCTTTGCAACTGGTTTTGCCGATAAGTCAGCATTTTCTATGTCTTCAGATGTAACAATTATATTTTCAGATAATTTTGCCACATCTATATTTGATATAGACTTTTCATCAACTCCTTCTATTGAGATTAAGTCTTCTGCAACAGCGTTCCAGAATTCATATTGCTGCTTCTCTGGTATATCATGAGAATCCCTTATGCCATACTCTTTCATTTTTCGAGCCAGAGCTCTCTTAACTTTATCGTCACCTATCTTTGATACCTCTGCTACAGAATCTGCCGCCTTAATGGCTGTATCTAAAAATATCTTTTCACCTTTATCTGATACAATATTGTCTGGCACAATTTTTTCATCATAAGCCTTATATACTGTATCTTCTGTAGGCGTACCCTTCTGCTGATCTAACTCTGATTGTTTCTCATCTACGATATTCTGTTTTTCTTCTGATGATTTTTCAGTGCTTGTCTCTTCCTTCACATTTACATCATCATTTTTCTTCGTCTCTTCTCCTGTGCCAATCACAGAACCCTGTATCGGATAATCAATACTGTAACAATCAAGTTCAACATCCTTCCATTCAGAATTAAATGTATCCTCCTGAGAATATGTAATATTAAGACTTAATGTATCAACTGGTGCATCGAGTATAGACGCAGTTATATACATAAGAGATCCATCACCTACTACATTATCAGTGCTATTCCACCAGACGCTCACATTACCACTTTTTTCTGCCGTGGCAATATTGTTATTAAAATTGCCATCTGAAGTTACTTTTCCCTTTGATATAGTATCTATTCTTAATAAATCCGGATCATATCCTATATCTATTCGGAATCCCATTATTCCTAGGTTGTCAACTATATACAAAGGCACTATATAGGTACTATCGTTTACTTTATATATTGCATCGTACACTGCCGACACCTTAATAGTGTCAGCAGCATATGATATATGTAATCGTCCGAAAGCAATAAGAAACAACATACCTAATATTGTATATACTGCTCTCTTCTTCATTAATTGATAGCCTCTTTTCCTACAAGATACCTGCTAAGCATTGCAGCATCTCTGTTATTGACATTTCCATCACCATTCAGATCAACCGCCATAAGTGTTGTTGTGTCCGCAGTTTCCTTTCCAACAAGACACCTGATAATTCCCGATACATCCTTGTTGTCAATTACACCATCTCCGTTATAATCTCCGGTCTGAACTACAACAACTTCATCAAGCAAACCTCCATTGTCTGCTAACAGCTGTATTCTGCAATTTGTTCCAACCAGATCCTCATCACCAAGCTCAATCTGTTCTCTGTCAATAAATTTAAGATTCTCTGCCTTATCTACGTTTATCTGCTTTCTAACTTCTCCAACTGAGTTCTTTCCTATCTCTATACCTCTCAGGTATCCATTCGCCAATTTGTAAGTTGAGTTACTATACAGACATAATGATTTCTCTGGATTAGGTGTTATCTTAATAGTGCAACTTGCCTTTTCACCAGATGAGACAACCTGTGCTTCAAGTATAACTTCACCCTTCATAATACCTGTAACATTACCAACCGAATCAACTGTTGCATATCTTTCATCAGAAACGGTCCACCTTATCTCCTCATTATTTGCAGTTTCTCCTGTGGCCTCATAAGTCACCTTAGGTTTGATCGGCAGCGAGCTGTTCTCCATAATTGAATAACTTCTTCTAGGGAACTTGATAACTACATATCCGGAACTCTCAATATAATGTGCTTTAACCGTCGTATCACTAGTTACACAGTTTACATTCTTGTCTGCATCATCAGTTGTCCACCCAGCAAATTTATATCCGTCCTTCTGTGGTGCCACACTGTCATCAACCGGATCAGCATATGTCACCTTTGCTACTGTTATTTCACTTCCATCCTCATCAAGATAGGTTACATCAAACTTCTTGCCTACATAGTTTGCATAAAGTGTTAAACTTTCCGTTATAGTCTCAGAGCCTTCCTGCCATCTGTCTGTGAGATCTGAATCGTAGTATATGCCATCAAGTTCTATGGATTCATACTCCTTATCCTTGTCTACACCACTATAAACATCAAATAATGTCCCATCTTTAACAAATTCTCTAAACGGCTCTACTGTCTCATTACCAAACGTAACAACTGGCTGTACCTGCACTATATGTGTTGGCACATTTCCCGCTTTATTAATTGAATACCACTCACTTGAAATAGAGCTATCTTGCATGCCCATCTTGCAAGCATAAAAAGTAAGTACTGTCTTATCTGAAATAGTTATAGGAGAACTATAAATCTTAACTGACTTCTTATTCTCCACATCTGTAGGAGATGATCCATCGGTTGTGTAGTAGATTATTGCATCATTCGTATCTGTCCTTAATTCAACTGTCTGATCACTACTATATTCACCAGTGGCAACAGAAGCATATGGCGCTGCTACCGATTCATCAAACTCATATACTGCACCTACAACAAGATTGGAAGTGATACTACTGAGATCAATATCTTCTCCCCAACTAACAAATGTCATATTGTTATCATGTTCTGGAATAACCTTGTTATCTCCCTTTGCTATTTCCTCATACGTAAGCAAATCATCTGTTCCTTCCACAATATCAGCTTTGCGAGGAGCTACACCTGGCGCCATAGCTGGATCACCATGTTTTACTTCCTGTTCATCTATTACATTTCCTTCTGCATCTACAAACTTTACGTTATGCACAGGTACTTCATATACTGCTTCACACAGCATATTTGCCTTTACCTGAATTCCCTTTGTTTTCTTGTCTGTTCCGCCTTCCTTAGAGGAAAGACTTGTAATCACATTGTTCTTGTCACCATTTATCATCCAGCCCTTAAATTCCAGACCATCCACAGCCTTAGGATCCTCTGGAACATATAGATAATCACCATATTCAGCTTCTGCAGTATCTATTTTCCTATTCTCCCAAT
>URJI01000006.1 GCA_900548215.1 uncultured Coprococcus sp.
TGAAGACATCTTAGCAAAACATTCTGAATTGTGTACGATAGGTTATAAAACGGCACTTGCGTATGCAGAGGCTATAAATGAATCGGAAAAGGATAGTTCTGAAAAATATGATATGTCAAAAGATATAGATAATGATATATATGACGATTTATTTGATGATATAAATGATGCGATATATGAGGACTTATTTGATGACATAAATGATTATTTTTATGACGGAATATTAAAGGATTCTGATGAAGCTGGCGTGGATTATAGTGATTGGTATGATACAAAGTCTGACGAATATAGCAGGTGGTACGATACAAAATCGGATGTTTATAGTGAATGGTATGATTCTAAGTCAGATATTTATGATTTTTATTATGATCTTGCTGGAGAATTTTATAGTGATGATCAGGAACGGGTTGATAAGGTTATTGATAAATTCCAGGCTCGTATAGAAAAGAAACGATAGGCCATAAGTAAGGTGAATATTGAACATTAAAAATTGTTTTACAGTACTGAATTTGGTGATGTGTCAAGTTTTCTATGAAAACTTGACATGCAGCTAGGCAATTTAATGCGTGCAAATTGTGTGTTGCTGTGGTTTGAAAGTAAAAAGGAGATAAACTATGAATAAAAAGAAGAACATAGGTCTGTTTATAGGACTTGCTGGTGCGTTGCTGATGGTCATATCGTTATTTCTGCCGTATGCGGATAGAGGGCAGGAGAGTAAGTCGTTGATTGGTATGGCGCAGGCGTATCTGTCATCGTCTGCATCGGACTGGAATAATGCAGCGATGGAGTCGTTTTATAAGGTGTTTGTACCGGGAATTGTAGGTCTGATGGCCGTATTCGTGATTTTATATATCATCATGAATATTAAACTTAAGCCGGTTGCAATGATCGTGTTTAATGTACTTATAATAGGCGTGTATGAACTGCTGAAATGGGATTTTAAAGATAGACATGTTGTTCCAGGAGCGTGTGACAAAGGAATTGCATTTACAGTAATATACATTGCATTGGGGATAATGTTAGTTGGTTCTGTAATACGGTTTATAGATAAAAATTAAAATAAAAAGATAAACTGGATGTGTGGTGTGGAGACCATTCATCCGGTTTATTTTTTAAGAATGATATTCGTATAGTACTTCTTCAACCTTTTTAAAATCAACATATTTGTGGGTAAGATTTCTGTTCGTTTATAGAAGTTTTATAAAACGTCTGCTTAACGTCCAATTACATAGAGGTGTGATTCATATTCGGCCTTACCTGTGTTAAAATGGTATGGTAAATTATTTGAACAACATCAGAGAATGCGGCAATAGCCATATATTGATCTACGATAATATATCAAGCATGGTGTTCAACATTGAAAAGATGGAGGAAATACAAAGTGGAACTTTTCGATATATGCGACGAACAGGGGAATCCCACAGGCGGAACAGTAGAGCGAAGTTTCGCTCATGCAAATGGAATTCTGCACAGGACGGCTCACATATGGATAGTTAAGAATGAAGACAGCAGATATAAGGTTCTTCTGCAGAAGAGAGCCATGAATAAGGATTCATTTCCTGGAAGGTATGACACTTCTTCTGCCGGACATATACAGGCAGGCGATGAACCGATGGAGTCGGCATTCAGAGAACTGGGTGAGGAGCTGGGCATAAATGCTGAATATGAAGACCTTGATTTTGCTGGAACGTTCAGAATTCAGTATGAGAAGGAATTTCATGGCAAGATGTTCAGGGACAATGAGGTGGCATTTGTGTTCGTGTACCAGAAACCGGTGGACATAGAGGACCTGACAATACAGAGGGAAGAGCTGGACGGCGTGAGCTGGTTTGATCTGGAGGAAACCTATGAGGCATGTAAGAACCATGACCAGAAGTTCTGTGTGCCAATTGGAGGGCTTGAGACGGTAAGGAAATACCTTAACGAAAAAATACGTTAAAGTTACTGAAAGAATGTTGTGTGTAGTGGATAGTAGGAAAAAAGCCAGGGCGTAAAGAAAGGTATTACATATAAAAAATAGGTTGTTAGACTGGTTAGTTTGTGCTAACATAACATGTGTTATGGAAAACGACAAGCGCAGTGAAACGATAGAAAAACTGAAAAAAGCAGGTAAAGAGGAATTCCTTAAAAATGGTTACCAGAGGGCAAGTCTCAGAAGGATATGTAAGAGTGCAGGAGTTACCACAGGAGCTTTTTACTTTTCATTTGAGAGTAAGGAAGCGCTGTTTAAGGCGATACTTGAACCCCTTGTAAACCAGTATGAGGCTATGCTGGGAAAGCTTATGCAGGCCGAGATTGATGATCCTGGCACAGGAGTTGATGCAGATAAACTCATGATGCAGTTCCTGCTAGCACATAGGGAGGAAGCTATAATCATCATGCACAGAGCTGGTGGCAGTTGTTACGAGGATTACCACCTAAGAGTTGAGGAGTTCATGAGACACTCATTTGCAGCATACTACAGATCACAGCTTGGCTATGAGCCGGATGAGACTCTGATCAGTGTGCTGGCGAAGATGCGGCTTGAGGGAGCCATGGCGATATTAAACGAGAATATTGATATGGAGAAGAAAATGTATCTGGCGGAAAAGATTGGCATTCATGCCACGGGCGGTACAGAAAAGTTGATAGAGAGTTTGAAGAAAGAGGTTCATCGATGATGAACCTCTTTCTTTTATAAACATAACAAAACATCCCAAGTGTTATTTTTCATAAGGAGGGGCCCACGTAAGTGGGAGGATTCCAGCAGAGGAAGCGCACTGATGTGCGCGTAGGTCATCAAGCTGCGCTTGACGACATGTTGTGAAGCACGCAAACGCCGCGCGAAGCGCAATTAACAATATAATTGTAGGAGGAAATAAAAATGAACAGCACAAAAAACAACACAGCAAACAAATCAAAGATCGACATAACCGGAGTTCCGGAGACGATGCTCCAGACACTTTATGCAAGGGCAAAGGAGTCGAAAAAGCCTGATCATGCCATATATGACGGCAAGGCAATTGAGATAGTTGACCGTCTTGATTATGATTTTTCGCTTGCTGACAAGGATCTGGCGATGGGGAGCGGAGTCATAGCGAGAACTATAGTGCTTGATAAGATGGTGTTAGAATTCTTGAAAAAGCATAAGGGGGCCGTGGTCGTAAATATCGCCTGTGGTCTTGATACCCGTTGCTATAGAAATGAGGGTAAATATAAAGGCTGGTACAACATTGATCTCCCGGAGACCATGACTGTAAGGGCAAAGTTCCTGCAGGAGGACGGACCGGTGTACCAGATTGCAGAATCCGCCATGGACGGCAAATGGGCTGACATGGTAGAGTGTGCAGGTGAACCTGTGCTGGTCATCATAGAGGGGCTTACGATGTATCTCACAGAAGCTGATGTGAAGAAAATATTCGACATAATAGACAGGAAATTTACTCATGCTACGGTGTTCGTAGAGACTATGGCTCCGTTCATGGCAAAGCATATCAAGGAGAAATCCATCCATGGAAGCCATGCTAGGTTCTCCTGGGGCGTGCCAAATGGAAAGAAGCTGGCGGAGATCATACCGAAATACAGATACATTAAGCAGCACAGTCTTGTAGAAGGAATGGCTGAGTTCATACCGGTATATAAAGTCATTGGCAAAATACCATTTGTCAGCAATATATCAAACAAGATAGTAGTGATGGAAAAGTGATAAATATGCGGAATGAATAGTTTTACCGGATGGTCCAGGCCATCCGGTTTTAATATTTGCGGGTATACAGATCAGGTTTAATTATATAAAGGGTATTGACATAAATTCAAAAGGCATTTATGATACAGTAAAATTGCAAACGATTTGCAAATTTGAAAAGAGGGATTGCATGGCGAGGGAGTATAAAACGAGAATAAGTCAGGCTATAGAGGCATTTGCCACTGAGAGGCAGGACAGAGGGTTTTGCGCGGCTGATGTTAGTGTGTATTTGGATGAGAATGGCATAGATGCGAATACAACGACCGTATATCGCAATCTTGACCGCATGGTTATCCAGGACAAATTGATAAAGTATCAGAGTGCTGATGGTAGTTCAAGTATGTATAGAATGGAAAAGGCTGATCATAGTTGTCACGAACACCTTCATATGCAGTGTGTTAAGTGCGGAAGAGTCATACATATTGACCGCGATACCATGAATCACATAGCTAAAGGCGTTCAGGAGCGGTATGGATTTACGATCGATTGTGACAGATCGTCGATAAGTGGTATTTGCAAAGATTGTCAGAGACGTTGTGGAGTTGCTGCAGTCTAGACTAAACGGGATTGTTACAGATGGGCTGTATCATTACGGTCATATCAAAAACCATATATCCCGAAATTTCTAAAACGAAAAGGAGGTGTGCAGCATGAATAAAAAGAGAATAATGTCATGGATTCTTATAGTGTTCTTTTTGTCGGGAGTACTTTTCTCTTACGGCTATATTGCGCGCAATGTGGAGCATGACTGTACGGGGCAGGAATGTCCTATATGTATGCATTTGCAGCAGGCTGCACAGTTCCTTTCAAATATAAAGACAATGTCAACTACGCCAGTGTTCTTGGCGTTCTTAAGTGTGTTCACACTTGGAGTTGTATTGGTGTATACCCACGAGTATTGTACCGATACGCTCGTTTCCCTGAAGGTGGAATTGCTGAATTGATTTATCTTTTGTTTTCGTAGTGGTAAAGACAGAGATAGTTTATTAAAGTTACCCTATTTTGTGATTTTACAGAAAAACAATTTATATTTAAATCAATTTGGAGGATTTTTACAATGAAGAAAAATAGAATATTGGGCCTTGTTTTGACATCAGTTCTGGCTGTTTCAGTATTTTGCGGTTGCGGAACCGGCACGGCTTTTGATTCGGATCAGAAAAGGGGAAGTGCGCTGCAAAATGCGGAGAATGCTTCAAGATACAACATTGTATGCACGACTTTTCCACAGTATGACTGGATCCGTAATATTATAGGCGATCATTTGGACAAGTTTCAGCTTACTATGCTGCTTGATCAGGGGATGGATCTTCACAGTTATCAGCCAACTGCAGAGGATATAGCAAAGATAGCTGATGCAGATATGTTTGTGTATGTTGGTGGTGAGTCTGACGGATGGGTGGATAGTGCCCTGAAAGAAGCAACTAATAAGGACATGAAGGTTGTAAATATGCTTGACACTTTGGGAACCGCAGTCAAAGAGGAAGAGATAGTTCCAGGCATGCAGGCAGAGGAAGAAGGGAAAAGCGAGGAAGAGGAAGACCTTGAGTATGATGAGCACGTGTGGCTATCATTGAAAAATGCAGTAACCCTTACTGATGTTTTGTCTGAAAACATACAGGAGATTGATCCGGCGAATAAGGAAGATTATGTGGAGAATACAGCTGAATACGAGGATAGGCTTAATGACCTTGATATGAGGTATGCGCTTACTGTATCTAAGGGAAAACGTAAGGCTATTCTTTTTGGAGACAGATTCCCGTTCAGATATATGGCAGATGATTATGGACTTACCTACTATGCTGCATTTGTGGGATGCAGTGCGGAATCGGAAGCAAGTTTTGAGACGATAACATTTCTTGCGCAGAAGGTGGACAGTTTAAAGCTTCCAGTTATTTTGACGATAGATGGGTCGGATCACAAGATAGCTGAATCGATACAAAAGGCTGCGGAGTCAAAGAATCAGGAGATCCTGACTATGGATTCGATGCAGTCTGTAACTGCGAATGATGTGGTTGATGGCGAGACATATCTGAATGTGATGGAAGATAACCTGAATGTGCTGTCTCAGGCATTAAACTAGATTCGGGCGGTAAAAGGTCGATGTTGAAATAGATAGAAGAGGAGAAAAGAATGTCATATATAATATGTAAAGATCTGGCGGTGGGATATGATGGACGAGCGGTTGCGTCAGGGCTTAACTTCAGTATGGATAAAGGCGATTATCTCTGTATAGTGGGGGAAAATGGAGCGGGAAAGAGCACTTTGGTAAAAACTTTGCTTGGGTTGTTGAAACCGGTTTCAGGAGAGATAAAGTTTGGCGATGATCTGACATCGCGTGATATAGGCTATCTGCCGCAGCAGACACCTGTGCAGAAGGATTTCCCTGCGACTGTGTGGGAGATCGCTTTGTCGGGAACGCTGCCTAAATGTGGAATACGTCCGTTTTATGGAAGAGGTGAAAAAAGACTTGCGCGAGCTCAACTAGAAAGACTTGGAATATGGGATATACGCAAGAAATGTTATAGAAATTTGTCAGGAGGGCAGCAGCAGAGAGTCCTTCTCGCAAGAGCTATGTGTGCGACAGAGAATCTGCTGCTGCTCGATGAACCGGTGACCGGCCTTGACCCTGTGGCTACAGCACAGTTCTATCAGATGATACAGCAACTGAATGAAAACGGAGTGGCAGTGATCATGATATCCCATGATCTTAGGGCGGTAGATTGTGCGAAACATATTCTTCATATGCATCATGGAAGTTTGTTCTGGGGAAGCAGAGAGGAATATAAAAATAGCATGTATTGGAATATTATTTCTGTGGAGAACGAGAAAGGGGGTGGGCGTAGTGCAGATTATTGATAAATTAAATTTCTATATGCAGTATCCATTTGTCAGGTATGCGCTTGTTGTTGGAGTCCTTATAGCTTTGTGCTCATCACTTTTCGGTGCAACGTTGGTTCTCAAAAGATTTTCATTTATTGGTGATGGCCTTTCTCATGTAGCATTTGGTGCAATGGCTATAGGGTCAGTCTTGAAACTGACAAATAACACGATCATAGTCATGCCTGTTACTGTGGCTGCAGCGATTTTCATACTTATGTCAGGGAAAAATGCAAAGCTCAAAGGAGATGCTGCGATAGCAATGATGTCAGTTGGGGCTCTTGCTGTAGGTTATATGATAATGAATGTGTTCTCAACATCGGCAAATGTATCGGGTGATGTGTGCTCTACGCTATTTGGTTCAACGTCCATACTAACACTTACAATGGGAGAGGTGTGGCTGTGTATAGGGATGTCAATATTTGTAATAGCTTTTTTCTGCCTGTTTTACAACAGAATATTTGCGGTTACATTTGATGAGAGTTTTACAAGAGCAATCGGAAAAAATGCAGGAGCATACAATCTGACTCTTGCTGTGATAATCGCTGTTATCATAGTTCTGGCCATGAATCTGGTAGGCTCACTGCTTATTACAGCGCTTTTGGTGTTCCCTGCGCTCTCGGCAATGAGGGTTATGTATAGCTTCAGATCTGTGGTGATTTATTCTGCCATACTTTCAGTTATGGGAACCTTGATTGGAATGTTGGTATCTATATTATTTTCGACACCGGTGGGATCCACGATAGTGGTATTTGATATGGTTATATTTGCACTCAACTGTATTGCCGGGAAAGTGATGAGGAGGTAAGAATTATGTATAAGAACGGAAATATAAGAATGCATGGCTGCGGACACAGGCTGAAGCGGTTTACGGCGCTGATATCAGTGCTGAGTATGTTGCTGACTGTCACGGGGTGTAGTGGAGATTCGCAGACTGCGGGAAGCCGCCTTAATACAGAGAATGCAGTTGATAAGGTGCTTAATCAGAAAACAGGCGGTGAAGATGCGAAAACCATAACAGAAACGGAAACCACAACAGAGATGGAAACCATAACAGAAACGGAAATCATAACAGAGATGGAAACCACAACGGAGACTGAAAAATCAACAGAGATGGAATCTGCAGATATAACGGATCCGACATCAGAGCCAACATATGGACAGGTAGTAAATGGTGACAGCTCGGTTATAGCACAATACAAATCTGATGGTGTAGATGTGGACCTCACGCTTATGGGAAGCGATCTTGTATATGCGACGGTATATCAGATGATGTCAAAGCCGGAGGAATACGAGGGAAAGACTATAAGAATAGAAGGAAAATATTATGCATCATATTATCCGATAACGGACAAATATTATAATTACTGCCTTATAGCTGATGCTCTGGCATGCTGTAGTCAGGGACTTGAATTTGAACTCGCAGGGGGTGCGGTATATCCGGATGATTATCCGGCGGATCAGAGTGAGGTGGTTGTGACGGGAGTATTTGAAACCTACACAGAGGAGGCTGGACAGACATTTTATTACTGCCGACTGAGAGATGCAGAATATCAATTGGTATCGGGGAATGATCAGTAGAATGAGAACAGAATAATATTGTATAGAATCCGGGCAGGTCAAAAATGTCCGGATTTTATGTGGTTTAGCCCGGAAAATTAGTGTATCACAGGATAGTGATTTTAGAGAAACAGGGCTGGGAGCAGTACAAAATATGGAAAAAAGACGCATATATATTAAAAAACATTAAAAATGGCTAAAAAACGATAAAATTACTTAAAAAAGAGTTTGATATATTATAAAAACTGTGCTAATTTTGAATAAAGGAAATAAATAGCTACTCGGTTGCGTGAAATGCGGAAATCGTATGGCTTGTGAATGTATGAAGCAGCTGAATATTTGATAATACTATTATAGAAGGAAAGTGACGATATGAGAGATAAGTATAAAGGTGTACAGAAAATGACAGATAATCCTTTTCTTAATCTATACCACATAGATGCTGTCGACACAGAGGGTAAGGATTTTAATTATTACTTTGCTTCAAGAAATGATGAGAATGACATAAAGATGAAAACTCACGATGTAAAGCCTGAAGGCATAGTCATATATGGAGTGAGGCTCGAGACGGAACCGAAGCTTGTTCTTATAAAACAGTATAGATACCCGCTTGATGCCTATATATATGAACTCCCGGCTGGCCTTGTGGACGGAGATGAGACGCCGGCGGAAGCTGCGGTCAGAGAGATGCGGGAGGAGACAGGTCTGGAGATGACAGTATATGAGGGAGGATCGGAATTTTACAGAAGACCATTTTATATGGGACCTGGATTCACGGATGAGATGAGCAGTGCTGTATTTGGAACAGTCACAGGCATACCGAATCTCGACAGCAAGGAGAGCACAGAGGATATACAGGTCATACTTGCAGACCGTGATGAGGTCAGACGGATCCTGTCAGAGGAACAGGTATCGCTCAGAGGTGCATACCTCATGACGCATTTTCTGACAGACGGAGATCCGCTTGGTTTTCTAAAAAAGTAGATAGCCCGGGAGAACAGGAAGTACTGAACAGTGATTGCTTAGCAACAGAAATACATATAAAATGGTGTGCTGAATGAGAAAGATTACGGCTGGGCAGAGAGTATAAAAGCGAAAGATTGCGACGTACATAAGATCTGCGATTGCTGCGAATGCGATAAGAAGGAGAAGTAGAAGATGAGTTACAGAGACACATATGATTTTTGGATGACAGATGATTATTTCGATGATGACACAAAGAAGGAACTTGCAGCGATAGCTGATGATGAGGCTGAGATCGAGGACAGATTCTACCGTGATCTCGTGTTTGGAACCGGTGGACTCCGCGGAGTGATCGGAGCAGGAACCAACAGAATGAATTTCTACACTGTCCGCAAGGCGACACAGGGACTTGCGAACTTCATCGTGAAACAGAATGCGCAGGACAAGGGTGTGGCAATAGCATATGATTCAAGAAAATATTCGCCAGAGTTTGCAGCAGAAGTAGCTCTCTGCCTGTGTGCAAATGGAATCAAGTCTTATCTTTTCGATTCGCTTAGACCGACACCTGAGCTTTCGTATGCGGTCAGAAAGCTTGGATGTACAGCTGGTATAGTTATAACAGCCAGCCACAATCCACCAGAGTACAACGGTTACAAGGTATACTGGGAAGACGGTGCACAGATTACTGCTCCAAAGGACAGAGAGATCATCGCAGAGGTCAAGGCTGTAACGGATTTCCATACAGTAAAGACCATGGATAAGCAGGATGCACTTGATAAGGGACTCCTCACTATCATAGGTGCAGAGATAGACGATGCGTATATGGAGGAGCTCAAGAAGCAGATCATCCATCCTGAGATCATCAAGGAGCAGTCAGAGAATATCAAGATCGTGTACACACCGTTCCACGGAACAGGTCTTGTGCCTGTAAAGAGAGTTCTGTCAGAGCTTGGTTTCAAGAATGTATACATCGTTCCTGAACAGGAGCTTCCAGATCCTGAGTTCACAACACTTGAGTATCCAAATCCAGAGGATCCAAAGGCATTTGAGCTTGCCATTAAGCTGGCAAAGGAGAAGAATGCGGACATTGTCCTTGCGACAGACCCGGATGCAGACCGTCTTGGAATATATGCACTTGATACAAAGACTGGCAGATACATGCCATTTACAGGAAATATGTCGGGACTTATAATCGCTGAATACCAGTTCAGAGAGAGAGCAAAATGTGGTCTCATGCCAAAGAATCCAGCCATGGTCAAGACTATTGTAACCACAAATATGGCTGATCCACTGGCGTTAGATTACAATGTAAATCTCATCGAGGTTCTCACAGGATTCAAGTTCATCGGTGAGCAGATCAAATTCTTCGAGCAGAGTGGTTCATACAATTTCGTAATGGGTATGGAGGAGAGCTACGGATGTCTCGTTGGAACATACGCAAGAGACAAGGATGCTCCGGTTGCAGTTATGTGTCTTTGCGAGGCTGCTGCATACTGCAAGAGCCAGGGAATCACTCTGTGGGATCACATGCTTGATCTCTATGAGAAGTACGGATATTACAAGGAAGGCCTCTACACAATAACGCTCAAGGGTGTTACAGGTGCGGAGAAGATAAGAAAGATCATGTCTTCGCTCAGATCAGAGTCCATCACTCAGATAGATACACTCAAGGTTCTTAAGGTTCGCGATTACGAGAAGAACACGATCACAGATCTTGCCACAGGAGAAGTCACAGAGTCGGGCCTTCCACAGTCCAACGTTCTCTACTATGATCTTGAGGATGGCGCATGGGCATGTGTACGTCCATCAGGAACAGAGCCAAAGATCAAGCTGTACTACGGAATCAAGGGAACAAGCCTTGATGATGCAGATGCAAAGCTTGAGGCACTTCAGACAGCACTTGTCGAGAAGCTCAATAAGCTTGCTGAGTAATTTGCCGGGAATTGGTAACGATAAAATTATCGCAGCGAGCGGTGCCTTTCTGGAAAAGATGTAAAATTATCCTGAAAAAGGAAATGGGTAAATCCAGAGATAAAATTCAGGAAAGTTCTCATGACACAGATAAAAATAATATAAAAGGTAAAGAATTCTCCTCAGACAGTACAAAACAGGCTGCCTGGGGAGAATTTTTTTGCGCTAAAGGCTCTCTGCGCAACAAAGTGATATAAAACGCAAGATTAAATATTGAAATTAAAAAGTGATTAATATACTATTCAATTAAGTAAAAAAAGCTAAAAAGAGCTAAAAAATAATGAGACGTATTGCGGAAAAAATGAAAAAAGACACAGAAGATATATAAATATAACACTAAATAGGGATTAGGAAGACAAACGGATCGTAACAGGAAAAGAGGTATTTAAGGGATGGATGCAAAGCAGAGATATGAGATGTGGCTTGGCAGCGACCAGGTTGATGAGTACACAAAGAAAGAGCTTATCAGTATCAGAGATAATGCAGAAGAGATTGAGGACAGATTCTATACAAATCTGGAATTTGGAACAGGCGGACTTCGAGGTGTGATGGGAGCGGGAACAAACCGCATGAACATATATACAGTTCGTATGGCGACACAGGGAATAGCAAATTACCTGGCAAAGATCGGTATATCAGAGACATCGGCAGCAATAGCATTTGACAACAGAAACAATGCATCACTGTATGCTCTTGAGACTGCACTCTGCCTGTGCGCAAATGGCGTGAAGGTATATCTGTTTGACGCACTCCGCCCGACACCGGAGCTTTCATTTGCGGTCAGATATCTGCACTGCAATATCGGAGTGAATATAACAGCAAGCCACAATCCGAAGGAGTACAACGGATACAAGGTTTACTGGGATGACGGGGCCCAGATCGTATCTCCACAGGATAAGGAGATCATTGCAGAGGTCAACAAGATAGAAGATTTCTCCATGGTTAAGACTATGGACAAGGACGCTGCAATAGATGCAGGACTGCTACATGTGATCGGTCAGGAGATCGATGACGCATATATAGGAGAGCTTCACAAGCTTGTCATGAATCCGGAGGAGATCCAGAAGGCTGGAGATCTGAAGATCGTATATTCTCCGCTTCACGGAACAGGCCTTAAGCCTGTTACAAGAGTTCTCAGCGAACTTGGTTTCAAGGATGTACATGTCGTTGAGGAGCAGGCTGTTCAAGATGGTAATTTCCCAACTGTAAAGTCCCCAAATCCTGAGGGCGCAGAGGCGTATGCCCTGAGTCTTGAGCTGGCGAAGAAGGTCGGCGGCGAGCTGATACTCGTCACAGATCCTGATGCGGATAGGCTTGGAATGTATGGATACGACAGCAAGAATAATGAATATAAAGAATTTACGGGCAATATGTTCGGTGCAATCCTCTGTGATTACGTGCTGATGCAGAGATCCCAGAGCGGCAGACTGCCTGAGAATCCGGCGATTGTAACTACGGTTGTTATCACCAATATGGTCAAGGAGATATGTAAGAAGTACAACACCTTCTGTGACTGCAACAACCTGATCGGATTTAAGAATATAGCATCGAGAATGAGGGCTTATGAGCAGACAGGTGAACACAATTATGTGTTCGGGCTTGAGGATACATTTGGCTGTCTGCCTGGTACATATGCAAGAGACAAGGACTCGGTCGGAACACTGATGCTTCTCTGCGAGGCGGCGGCATACTACAAGAACCGTGGCATGACTCTGTGGGACAGAATGGTTGAGCTGTGGCAGGAATATGGCTACTACAAGGAGAAGGTTCAGACAATGAAGTTCGACGGGCGTGAGGGCGCTGCAAAGATACAGTCCATGATACAGACCCTGAGAGATAATCCGGTACAGAAGGTTGGAGCTTACAGCGTGGAGAAGATATACGACTACAAGCTTGGAACAGAGACAGACGTTGCAACAGGCAAATCCGAAGCAGTTATTCTTCCAAAGTCCAACATGATATATTATCAGCTTGCAGATGGTGCGTGGTTCCTTGTGAGACCTTCAGGTACAGAGCCAAAGATCAAGTTCTACCTCGGGGTAAAGGGAAACTCTCAGGAGGATGCGGCAGAGCAGCTTGACGAGCTTGCAGCAAATGTGAAGGCGATGTTCTCGTAAAACGGAACAATAGGAAAGAAATGGAATGCCTGGAAAGAAACGGAATGACTAGCAGGCAAATGTCGGCAGAAAAAAGATTTGAAGATTGTGGACGCAGCTAAAAATAATTACAAGGTGGAGGTAATAAAAATGGATTACATGGACGAATACAAGTTCTGGCTTGAGTCAGACTGCTTTGATGAGAAGACAAAGGAAGAGCTTAGAGGTATCGCAGATGATGACAAAGAAATCCAGGACAGATTCTACAAGAATTTGAAATTTGGAACCGGCGGAATGCGCGGAATTATGGGTGCCGGAACCAACAGAATGAATATATACACAGTTACAAAGGCTACACAGGGCCTTGCAGAATACATACTTGAGGTTGGCCCTGAGGCTGCTAAGAGAGGTGTAGTAATCGCACATGACTGTCGAAATATGTCAGCAGAGTTTACGGAGGCATCAGCTCTGTGTCTCAACGCAAATGGCATAAAGACTTATGTGTTTGATGCACTCCGTCCTACTCCTGAGCTGTCATTTGCAGTAAGGGAGCTTGGATGTATAGCCGGAATCGTGGTGACAGCGAGCCACAATCCACCTGAGTACAATGGCTACAAGGTGTACTGGGAGGACGGCAGCCAGATCGTATCCCCTCAGGATCAGGATATCCTGAAGCATGTGGCGGATGTTGAGAGATACGAGGATGTCAAGACCATGGACAAGGACAAGGCGGTTGCAGACGGTCTGTTCTGTATGGTTCCTGCAAGTGTTGATGAGAACTATTATCAGGCGCTCATAAAGCAGACAATCCACGGTGACATCATTCCGAAGGTTGCAGACGATATCAAGATAGTATACACACCACTTCACGGAACAGGAAATGTACCTGTAAGGGAAGTGCTCAAGAGACTTGGCTTCAAGCACGTATATGTTGTAGAAGAACAGACTGTTCCTGACGGAGACTTCAGTACAGTTAAGTCACCAAATCCGGAGGAACCATCAGCATTTGCCATGGGAATAGACCTGGCAAAGAAGGTGGATGCGGACGTTATCATGGCCACAGATCCGGATGCTGACAGACTTGGAATATACGTCAAGGACAGCACGGGAATCTGGAAGGACACGGAATTTGCAGATGATCCTGCATATCCATATGTCCGATTCAATGCCAATATGACAGGTGCCCTGATAGCAGAATATGTATGCCGCGAGCAGAAGGCAGTCGGCAAGCTGCCGGCAAACGGAGCTATCTGTAACACGGTTGTCAGCACCAATCTTACAAAGGCGATAGCAGAGAATTACAACCTGAAATATATAGAGACACTCACCGGATTCAAGTACATAGGTGAGCAGATACTTCTCTTTGAGAAGAACAACACATACAAGTTCATCTTCGGAATGGAGGAGAGCTTTGGATGTTTGGTGGGAGACTACACTCGTGACAAGGACGCCTGCGCAGCCGTTGTCATTTTATGTGAAATAGCAGCATTTTATAAGCTGCAGGGAGAAACCATCTGTAATGCCATGGAAGAGGTTTATCGCAAATATGGCTATTACTTTGAAGGTGCGTTTGGGATAACTCTAAAGGGTGTAGATGGTGCAGCACAGATTAAGGAGATGATGGAGAACTTCAGAAACCATCCACTTACGACCTTTGCAGGTATCAAAGTTACCGGCATGAGGGACTATGTGAGCGGAATCCGCAAGCCGCTTGATGGTGAGGAGGAGAACATGGGTCTTCCGAAGTCAAATGTGCTGTACTATGAGCTGGAAAATAATGCCTGGTTCGCGGTTAGACCTTCTGGAAATGAACCAAAGATCAAATTCTACTTTGGCGTGAATGAAAACAGCCTAAAAAATGCCATGTCAAAGATAGACGAGATGAAAGCATGTGTGCAGGAGCTTGTTAAATAAACAATCACAGAATATGGCAGAATTTACTGCCAAAAAATAAAAACATTCCTTCCATATACTACAAAATTTAACATACAAGTGCACTTTCCAGCTGATGCGCTGAAAAAGGGATCCTGGCCTGCTGGTCTAGGTCCCTTTTTAAGTACAAATAACATACAAAAAACGTTGAAAAAACGTTATTATGTTCTGACAAGAGGATGAATATTCTAAGAAAATAAAAGACTAAATATAGTTAATTATGTTAAAAAATGTTTAAAAATTAACTAAAAAATGTTATGATATATTCGACTTCTGTGGATCGTGAAGTTGCTGATTACAGATAGAAATATTAAATAACATATGGGAGATTATATGTCGGAAAAAAATACTGGTACAGAGGAAAGAAGTGCACTGAAGGCTGATGCACAGGGAGATGCTCAGAAAAAACAAGATCAAAAAAAGCCACCTATTAAAAGTGTGGCGGGACATATCATAGATGAGAGAACGGATGTGGATGAAAAGAAAACTCCGGAGAATGTACTCGACGTGAATGAGCACATGTCGGAGAAGGAGAAGTTTGGTCTTATGACTAAGCAACAGAAAAAAGAGTATATTATGGAATATTATGTTCCGAAGATACTTTTTGTTACAGCGATAGTTGTAGTGATCCTGTTCTTTGTGGTGAAATATTTTACTGCGGGCTCGGCGGTACTTAATATCGTGGCTGTCAATACGACACAGCAGGAATCAGAGGCCAACGAGAAAACTTATTATGGGGATTTCCTGGCAGAGAACGATTTGGATGTGAAAAAAGAATATGTGAGCATAAGCACAGGGATAGGCGTATCTTCAAATCCTAACGATGCGATGAGTCAGGACAGTCTTCGACTTATACAGAATAAGTTCATGACCGGTGCTGTTGATGTGTTCTTTGCTGATTCAGATCTGGTGCTCAGTCTTGGCGAGTTTGGATATATGCAGAATCTCGATACAGTCCTAAGTGATGAATTGAAGGAGAAATATAAGGATTCATTTGTGTATGCGACTGTTATAGAAACAGGAGAAAAGATGCCTGTCGGCATAAATATAGCTAATAATCCGTGGGTGAAGGATACTGGCTGGTATGGCGGTGACGTCGCGGTGGGATTTGGCGAAAATGCGAAGAATATGGAATTGGCAATCAAATTCCTTGAGTATATAGGCGAAAAACAATAACTGGCTGGACGTTGAATAATGCGAAACAAATAAAAACGAAATAACGATAATAAAATCAGAGAATGAAATCGGGAAAACAGAAAATAAAATCAGAAGATACAGTCGGAAGATAAAATTAAAAGATAATTAAGAAATAAATTTGATATAGAAAATAGACAGAATATAAAATTTGAGGAGATGACAGGAGAATGAGCATAAGATATGACGATGTGAACAGAGTGTTTGAATTGGATACAGATAACACAAGCTACAGAATTGGAATAGCAGATGATGAAGGCTTTGTAGGACATATATATTACGGGCGTAAGATCCGCTCGCAGCAGTGTGGACAGTTCCTCAGAACATGGGAGGGACCGTTTGTTCCGTCGACAAATAATCGTGAGAGATGCTCGTTCCTTGACACATTTCCAACAGAGTATTCTGGAAATGGAATAGGGGATTACAGGGAGAGTTGCATTGCGGTAAAGACTATAACTGGCAGCAGGACGACCGATCTTATGTATGAATCATATGATATCATAGACGGCAAGCCGGAACTTGAAGGGCTTCCTGCTTCATTTGCAGGTGATGAGATGGTTCAGACCCTGATCCTTCACATGGCTGATAAGGGGGACGGACTTGAAGTTGACCTCCTTTACTCTGTGTTTGAGTGCGAGGATGTCATAACCCGAAGCGTAAAGGTCAGAAATAATGGTGATAAAGATATAAGGCTTACGAAGGTGTACTCTGCATGTATAGATATGGATGATGAGGACTTTGAGATGCTCACACTTCATGGTTCGTGGGCGAGAGAGAGACAGATGGAGAGAAGATCGATCGCTTATGGCAAGCAGAGCGTAAGTTCTTTGAGAGGTGAATCGTCACACCAGGATCATCCGTTTATGGCGTGGATGACGAAAGGATCAAATCAGGCGTCAGGCGATGTGTATGGCATGCATTTTGTATATTCCGGCAACTTTATTGCCCAGATAGAAAAATCTCAGTTCGATTCCATCAGAGCGGTTATGGGAATTCATTCAGAAGGATTCGAGTGGCTGCTCACACCCGGAGATTCGTTCACCGCTCCAGAAGTGGTTCTGACTTACAGTCACTCTGGCTTGGGAACAATGACAAGAAATCTTCATGATTTTTACAGAGGACATCTCATAAGGAGCAAATATCTTCATCAGAAGAGACCTGTCCTCATCAACAACTGGGAGGCTACATATTTTGACTTTGATACAGATAAGCTCCTTGCGATAGCAAAGAGCGCGGCAGAACATGGAATAGAGATGCTGGTCATGGATGATGGCTGGTTTGGACATAGAAATGATGACGCTACAAGTCTTGGAGACTGGTTTGTAAACGAAAACAAGATCAAGGGCGGTTTGAAACATCTTGTTGATGAGGTGAATAAGCTGGGGCTGAAATTTGGAATATGGATGGAACCGGAGATGATTTCCCCTGATTCTGAACTTTACAGAAAGCATCCTGATTGGGCGTTTGCGGTTCCGGAGAGAACGGCTACATTATCGCGAAATCAGTATGTGCTTGATCTCTCGAGAAAAGAAGTTAGAGACTACGTGTATGAATGTGTGCATAACGTGATCTCGTCCGCAAATATTGAGTATGTTAAGTGGGATATGAACAGACAGCTCACGGATATCGGCAGCGTAGAATTCACCGGAGACAGGCAGGGAGAATTGGCTCACAGGTATGTGCTTGGAGTATATGAGCTGCAAGAGCGCCTTGTTAACGATTTCCCAGATCTTTTGCTTGAGAACTGCTCGGGCGGTGGTGCAAGATTTGACCCTGGCATGCTTTACTACAGTCCGCAGATATGGTGCTCGGATGATACGGATGCTATAGAAAGACTTTCCATCCAGGAAGGTACGGAATTTATTTATCCGCTTTCCACTATGGGGGCGCATGTGTCTGACTGTCCAAATCATACAGTTGGCAGAACCACACCGTTTATGACAAGGGCGCATGTTGCTCTTGCTGGAACATTTGGATATGAGCTTGACATCACAAAGATAAGTGATGAGGAGAGAATGGTGATTCCAGAGCAGGTAGCTCTGTATCATAAATATAATGATCTTGTAAGGGAGGGTGATTATTATAGGATTGCATCGTACAGGGAAAATGGACTGTATGATTGCTGGATGGTTGTTGCAAAGGATAAGAGTGAGGCGTTGGTGACTTACGTTCAGGTGCTTGGAAAACCTAACGTACACAGCAGAAAGATAAAACTTTTGGGGCTTGATGAGGCTGCTGATTACAGACTTGATGGCACGGACAAAGTGTATGGGGGAGACCTTCTCATGAATGCTGGATTGCTCATTGAAAAAATGTGTGGAGACTATATGAGCAGACTGTATTACTTTGTACTTGACAATAGTTTAACTTAAAAATAAAATAAAAATTAAGTTATTTAACCACGTGAAAAAATAGAATAAGAAGGACTAGTTATGGCAAAATCAGTAAAATTGGGAGACATAGCTGCCATTGTTGGCGTAAGTACCGTGACGGTTTCAAAGGCACTTTCAGATCAAAAGGGTGTCAGTGAGGAACTCAGAGCACAGATCAAACAGTTGGCAGATGAGATGGGATATCAGTCACCATCTGAGATCAGAAAGAAGACGGCAAAGAAAAAGTATAATATAGGAGTGCTCATCCAGGAGATATACCTTGGAAAGTATCCATCGTTCTATTGGCAGTTATATCAGGTGCTTAACAAAAAAGCGGTGGCAAGAGGCTGCTTTACTATGCTGGAATTTGTTTCCAGAGATAGTGTATTGAATGCTGAGATGCCTATGCTCTTGGAGGATGATAAGGTTGATGGAATGGTTGTTGTAGGTTCCATGGGTAAGGAATACCTGGAGAAATTGGAGAAGACAGCCAAGGTTCCTATAGAGTATGTGGATTATTATGACAATTCGAGGCCGATAGACACGGTTATAGCAAACAGTTTCTATGGAAGCTATATGCTGACTAATTATCTGTATGATATGGGACATAGAGATATTGCATATGTTGGCACGATAGGTTCAACGAACAGTATAACTGACAGATATCTGGGTTATGTAAAATCATTGCTGGAGCATGATATTCCACGCAGAGAGGATTGGGTTATTCCGGACAGAGATGTGAAGACGGGGCAGTTTGACGAGGAGAACTGCTTCAAACTTCCGGGGAATATGCCTACAGCGTTTGTGTGCAACTGTGATCTTGCGGCAGCTACGCTCATAAAGATACTCAATGCTGCGGGCTACAGAGTTCCTGAGGATGTGTCCGTTGTGGGGTTTGATAATTACATGTATCCTGGAATCTGCGATATAGGCGTGACCACATACGAGATCAATATGCAGGAGATGGCAGAGAGAACCATGCATAAGATTATAAAAAAGATATCCAACGAAAAATATACTGATGGCATATTTGTCGTGGATGGACGAATCGTGATAAAGGATAGCGTTGCCAGAATAGAACGATAATAAAACTACATATCAATTGTAATGCAAATCGGAAATAGACACCGGTGCAGCCTGCTTGAAAGACAGCGGAGTTGTACCGGTGTCTTTTTTGAACAAGTTGATAAAGTGGTTTGTGTTCTCGATTCCAACTTGTGATCCGACCTCGTGGACGGACAGATCTGTTGTGAGAAGGAGCCTTTTGGCAGCATCGATCCTGCGGCTGTTGAGATAGCGCATAGGTGATTCGCCGAAGTAAAATGAAAATTCTCTGCATATCCTGTATCTGCTGATTCTGTAAGTTGCCTCGAGGTCATCAAGTGACAGCGGTTCGGCGTAGTTTGTATCCATCTGATTCTTTACCGATAAAAGATAAGAAGGCGCACGATCTCTCTTCTTGGATGAGTTTTCAATAAATACACATAATTCGGTCAGGATATCATTAAACCATTTGGAAATTCTGAAAATATCGGTGACAGACAACTCCCCTTGGAGTCTGCTTATCAGCGAAAGATGGCTCCAGAGTACAGAGGCTCCGGCGGATTCCTTTTTATAGGATATAGATTCGGGGAGAAACTCATGATACAGGTTAAGCGGAGCTCCGAGGATGAATGCCTCGTAGAAACGACACTTGCCGTTCGTGGAGTATGTTATTTCTGATCCTGCCTCAAAAAGCGCGGCTGTATTCTTGGAATATGATGATTTGCTGCTGCCCGATGTTACTGTAAGAGTTCCTTCATATATATAGAAGAAATGGTAACACGGGACGAAAGAGAAGGTATAACTGCATGAATAAGCAAAAGAATTATCGCCGTTGGCCAGAAGATGAATCAGGCCATCGTTAATCATTGATTCTTCATATGTAAAGAACGCACTGTGGAATCTTGCGTTCTCAATATCTTTCTGAATATTGTAACCTGACAGTACAGTGCAGGAAATTAATTCTTTAGCTAACATGTAAACCACCTCCTATCCATAATAATACAATTATTAGACAATCATCACAAGCTAAAAGCAATATAAATTAGTAGCTAATTAGCTAAAAAAACGATAAAATACTAAGTAAAGATAAAAATATATAGATAAAATGTCTATATGATATTGAAAAAAAATAATGATAATGGTAAAATTAACGAAAAGTACAAAATACTGTGATTAAAAACAAAATTGAGTGATGACTAAAAAATAAATTAATGTATACTTAATATAAAGCTAAAAACAAAGAAGGTTTTAAGGAGGACAAAACTATGAAAACAAAGCGTATAGCATGTATCGCAATGGCTGGTCTAATGGCTGCATCACTTGCGGGTTGTGGATCAGGAGACGATAAGACAGAGGCTACAACAAAGGCTACCACAGAGGCAACAGGAAGTGATTCAGCAGATGACACAACAGCTGATGCTGAGGGAATCAAGTCATATGCAGACATCCAGTTAGGAACAGACTTCACAGATCTTTCAGCGGAGATCAAGTTCTACAACAACAGAACTGATATGGACTCAGATGACTACGGCGGAAAGAACTGGAAGCAGTATCTTGAGGATTTCAACAAGGAGTATCCAAACATCAAGGTTGATGTTATCACAGATACAAACTATGCAGAGGATGCTCTTACACATCTTCAGTCAGGAAACTACGAGACAGTAATGTGTATCCCAGCAGTTGACATGGCAGACCTTTCAACATATTTCATGTCATTTGGCGATTATGATACAATGAGCAGTCTTGTAAATTACTCAAACAGGTGGCTTTATCAGGGTCAGGTATATGGTGTACCTCTTGCAGCTACAACACAGGGTATCGTATACAACAAGAAGGTATTTGCTGATGCAGGTGTGACAGACGTACCTAAGACACCAGAGGAGTTCATCGCGGCACTCAAGGCAATCAAGGATAAGAATCCAAAGTGCATCCCACTTTACACAAACTATGCGGCAGGTTGGACAATGGGAGCTTGGGATGATTATATCTCAATCACAGCAACAGGCGATGCTACATACAAGAACCAGAAGTTAGCCCATACAAAGGATCCATTCAAGAACTATGGCGACGATACACATGCTTATGCAGTATATAAGATCCTTTACGATGCAGTATCACAGGGACTTACAGAGGATGATTACTCAACAACAGATTGGGAGTCATGTAAGGGAATGATCAACAACGGCGAGATCGGATGTATGGTACTTGGTTCATGGGCATACCCACAGATGGAAGCAGGCGGACCTAACGCAGACGATATCGGATACATTCCTTTCCCTATCTCAGTAAATGGTAAGCAGTACGCTTCATCAGGTGCAGATTACTGCTACGGTATCAACGTAAACGCTTCAGATGATGAGAAACAGGCAGCTCTTGTATTTGTTAAGTGGATGACAGAGAAGTCAGGATATGCTTACAACGAGGATTCACTTGCACTTGTTCCTGGTTCAGAGTCAAAGATCTCATTCGACGGTGTTGACTTCGTTGCAGACGAGGCAGCTCTTGAGGGCGAGGAGGATTACCTCAACCAGCTCAACTCAGAGTCAGAGCTTAACGTAAGCAATGGTGGTAACGACAAGATCCAGGCCATCATCGAGCATGCTGCAAATGGCGACATGTCATTCGATGATATCATGGCTGAGTGGAACCAGAAGTGGTCAGATGCTCAGGAGTCATTAGGAATCGAAGTTACTGAGAAGTAATAAAGATTTCAATATAAATAAGTAAGAATAAGCTACAGACCGGGGCGGGGTTGCCCGCCCCGGTTTATTTTGAGAAAAATGTCATCAAACGAGTATTTGATGACAGGCTACCAGCAGTGTAGCTCATGATTATAAAAAGGCGGTGGAATGAGTATGGCTAACAAAAAACAATCCGGCTTTGGTAAATGGGCGTCAAGCAGGAAGGGGCAGCAGGTTATAATATGCGCAGCCTTCGCAATTATCCCATTGCTTTTGCTATTAGTATTTACATATGTACCATTCGGAGAGATGGTTAAATTTAGTTTCTACAAGATGAAATATACGACGCCTGTAGAAAAGAGAGAATTCGTAGGATTAGAAAATTATATCGACGTGTTCACAAGAAAGGACTGTTTCGGTGCATTAAAGCTCAGTTTGTATTACATTGTAGGAGCACTTGTACAGTTAGTGCTTGCACTTTTTCTTGCAACTCTTCTGAGTTTCAAAGTAAAAGGTGGTAACCTTTTCAAGGGATTTATTTTCTTCCCTTATCTTATCAGTGGTATCGCTGTAGGTTTCATTTTCAAATTCTTCTTCACAAGAGGATTCGTGTTTGACTCAATTCTTCAGTTGTGTGGATTTAACTTAGACAACCTTCCATACTGGCTCAAAGACCAGAGTGTCAACAACTGGACACTGGTTTCAACCTCGGTCTGGAGATACCTTGGACAGATGATGGTTCTCTTCATTGGAGCTATCATGTCGGTAGATGCAGAACTTTATGAGGCGGCAGAGCTTGATGGTGCAAATAAATTCCAGCAGTTTAGATATATCATACTGCCAAGTATCAAGACAATCGTTACATTAAATGTAATTTTAGCAATAACAGGATCACTCAGTGCTTTCGAGCAGCCTTTCGTTATCACAACAGGTGCAAACGGAACAGGTACTTACTTCATCATCATGAACAAGATAGCACACACAAGCCAGAAGGTTGGTCTTGCATCAGCAATGGCCGTTGTACTTCTCCTTATCATACTTATATGTGCTGCGCTTCAGAAGCTGTTCTTTGAGTACATCTTCAAGGATTCAAGCTCAGATGATGAGAGTTATAAGGCAAAGAAGCTTCGCAAGAAACAGGAGAGAGATACCAAGAAATACGTGAAGCAGATGGCTGCTTCTGCGAAGGGAGGCAAGTAACATGGCAAGAGGAAAGACGGATGTGCCAAGCATAGCACCAATAAAAGAAAAAAGAACCGTTGGATATTATGTAAGAGGTTTTCTCAAGTACTTTGTACTCATATTCTTCTCGCTGTGTGCGGTTGTACCTCTTATATCATGTGTTACAACAGCCTTCAAGACAACAGATGAGTATAAGGCTACTTCAGTAATGGAACTTCCTGAAAGCTTTCTGAACTTCAGCAACTTTGTAAAGGCATTCACGACTGCCAACATGGGACGTGCATTCCTCAACTCAGTAATAGTCATGGTATGCGTACTTATCGTGTCAGTTGTAATAGGAACACAGCTTGCATATGTGCTTAACAGATTCAAGTTCCCGGGAAACGGCTTTATCAGAACACTTTTCCTTGTGGCATCATTGCTCCCTGCAGTTGCTATGCAGGTTACAGTCTACAACATCATGGGTGATCTGAGATTCATAGATCACTTATATGGTTACATCATCATGAGCTGTGGTACAGATGTTATCTCAATCTATATCTTTATACAGTTTATGGAGAACATATCAGTATCTCTTGACGAGTCAGCTATCGTGGATGGTGCATCATACTGGACTATCTACTGGAAGATCATACTTCCACTTCTTAAGCCAGCTATCGTTACAGCTTGTATACTGAAGGGCGTTGTAATCTACAACGAGTACTACGCTGCAAACCTTTACCTCATAAGCCCGGAGATCAAGACAATGGCTATCTCACTCTACAAGTTCGTAGGACCTATGGGAAGTCAGTACAACCTGATCTGTGCAGGTGTTATCATATCGATCGTACCGGCACTTATAGTATTCATCTGCTGTCAGAAACAGATTTACAGTGGTATTACACAGGGTGCTGTAAAGGGTTAATAATTTATTAGAAGAAGAGAGTTCATGAATATGAGAAATGAGATTCAAAAAGAATTAACAGATGCTATCATCCCATTCTGGGAGGCCCTGAGGGATGATGAGTACGGCGGATTTTATGGGTATATGGATTACGACCTCAACCTTGATAAAAAGGCTGAGAAGGGTTGTATTCTTAACAGTAGAATTACCTGGTTCTTCGCAAGTGCGTATAAGGCACTCAAGGACCCGAAGCTTCTAGATGAGGCTGCTCATGGATATGAATTTCTGAAAGAATATTGTATAGACAGGGAATATGGCGGAATATATTGGTCCATGAATTACGATGGTTCACCCAAAGATACGACAAAACACACATACAATCAGGCATTTAGTATATATGCCTTATCCGCCTATTACGAAGCTTCCGGTGATTCGGAAGCTTTGGACCTGGCCCTGCAGCTTTTCCATACAATAGAAGAGAAATGTACTGACGAAGGTGGCTATCTCGAGGCATTTACAAGAGAGTTCAAGCCGGAGTCAAATGACAAGCTTTCTGAGAATGGTGTTCTCGCAGAGAGAACAATGAACACACTGCTCCATGCACTTGAGGCTTACACAGAACTTTATAAGGTATCCAAGGATTCCAAGGTAAAGGAGCGCCTGGAATGGCTGCTCGATGTATTTGTTGATAAGGTATACAATCCGGAGCTTAAGAGACAGGAAGTGTTCTTTGATAAGGATTATAACTCTCTGATCGATCTGTACTCATACGGACATGACATTGAGACATCATGGCTTCTGGACAGGGCGACCGAGGTGCTTGGAGAGGCAGAGTACACAGAGAAGATCACGAAGATAACAGATATCCTTGCAGAGCAGATATATGAGCTTGCTTTCGATGGACATTCAGTTCTGACAGAATGTGAAAAGGGCGTGCCATACACGGTAAGAGTATGGTGGGTTCAGGCAGAATCAATAGTAGGATTCATAAATGCTTATCAAAAGTCGGGTGATAAGAAGTATTACGAGGCTGCTGAGAAGGTGTGGGAGTACATAAAGGAATACTTCATAGACAAGAGACCGGGATCAGAGTGGTTCTGGGATCTGAATGCGGATGGAACACCAAGAGTCGGACGTCCTATAGTTGAGCCATGGAAGTGCCCATACCACAACGGCAGAATGTGCCTTGAGATTATGAACAGACTCGCTGACGGCAAATAAATTGCATTCAATTGCTTTCAAATTATAAGGAGAATGCCTAAATGATGAATGAGAAATATTATGTAGAGCTTGACAAATTGAACAAGCTTCTTGAGAGAAAGAATAAGAAGACAGATTTCTATAATGGAATCTATGACAGATATGAGTACCCTGTACTCACAAGAGAGATGATACCTCTCACATGGAGATATGACTTAAACCCTGAGACAAACCCATACTTTATTGAGCGTCTCGGAGTAAATGCAGTTATGAACTCGGGTGCTATCTACCTGAACGGCAAGTATTATCTTGTCGCAAGAATAGAGGGAAATGACAGAAAGTCATTCTTCGGCGTAGCTGAGAGTGACAACGGTATCGATGGATTCCGTTTCTGGGATTATCCAATCCTTCTGGATGATGTATGTCCGGAGGAGACAAATGTATACGATATGAGACTGACACAGCACGAGGATGGATGGATTTACGGTGTTTTCTGTTCAGAGAGCAAGGATACAACCGTGAATGACCTCTCAGCAGCAGTTGCAGCAGCAGGTATCGTGAGAACAAAGGATTTAAAGCACTGGGAGCGCCTTGACAACCTCAAGACTCTTCGTTCCCCACAGCAGAGAAATGTAGTGCTTCATCCTGAATTTGTAGATGGCAAGTATGCATTCTATACACGTCCAATGGATGATTTCATCGAGACAGGAAGCGGCAGCGGAATCGGATTCGGTCTCTGTGATGATATAGAGCATGCGGTTATAGACGAGGAGAAGATGACAAGTCTTCGTAAGTACCACACTATAACAGAGGCAAAGAACGGTGCAGGTGCACCTCCTATAAAGACAGACAAGGGCTGGATCCACATCGCACATGGTGTGAGAAATACAGCAGCCGGTCTCAGATATGTACTTTACGCATTTGCAACAGACCTCAATGATCCTTCAAAGGTTATCGCTGAGCCATCAGGAATGCTCATCGGACCTCGTGGTGAGGAGAGAGTCGGCGACGTATCCAACGTTGTATTCACAAATGGTGCCATCGTAAACGAGAACAACGAAGTGTTCATCTACTACGCATCAAGCGATACAAGAATGCATGTTGCAACAACAACAGTTGACAGACTCATCGATTATGTATTCAACACACCTTCTGATCCGGGAAGAAGTGTTGAGTGTGTAGCACAGAGATGTGAGCTGATAAAAAAGAATCTTGAGTTTCTTAAGAACGCAGACAAGTAAGACAGTATAATATATGGGCTGCCAGGTGAAACAACATGCTGGTTAGTATGTGTTTTGCCTGTGAAGATGCCGTATAACGTGATAATAAAGTAAAGAATCCGGCTAAATGACGGAAGAAAGAGGTGCTTATGTCAGAAGTAAAAATGTTCAGCGAGCCTGTGCCAAACGTGCCATGGCAGGACAGACCGGCAAATGACAATCATGACGCTCCAATCTGGAGATATACAGAGAATCCTATAATAGGAAGAAACCCGGCAAAGGGTGTTGCAAGAATATTCAACAGCGCGGTAGTTCCATTTGAGGGAAAATTTGTCGGAGTATTTAGAGGCGAGCAGGTAAATGGAATTCCATACATCTACCTCGGAGAGAGCGAGGATGCTATCCACTGGAATATCAGCGAGGAGAAGATCAAGTTTGTTGATGAGAACGGTGAAGAGTTCATGCCTATATACGCATATGATCCAAGACTTGTAAAGGTAGAGGATACATATTATGCAATCTGGTGCCAGGATTTCTACGGTGCAGCGATAGGCATCGCAAAGTCAAAGGATCTCAAGACATTTGTGAGAATCGAGAACCCGTTCCTTCCATTTAACAGAAATGCAGTTCTCTTCCCAAGAAGGATCAACGGTAATTTCGTGATGCTGTCACGCCCAAGTGACAGTGGACACACACCATTTGGTGATATATTCGTAAGTGAGAGTCCTGATATGGTTTACTGGGGTAAGCACAGACATGTCATGGGCAAGAGCAGCGAGTGGTGGGAGTCACTCAAGATCGGCGGTGGTGCAGCTCCTATCGAGACATCTGAAGGATGGCTGTTATTCTACCACGGAGTATCAGGAACATGTAATGGCTATGTATACTCTATCGGTGGGGCAATACTTGATATTGACAACCCATCAATCGTTAAGTATCGTTGTGAGAATTTCCTTCTCACACCAGAAGAGTGGTACGAGGAGCGCGGATTTGTTCCTAATGTATGCTTCCCATGTGCCACTATTCACGACAGCGAGTCTGGAAAGATTGCTATTTACTACGGTGCAGCTGACAGCTATGTTGGCCTTGCATTCACAAAGCTTGATGAGATCGTAGATTACATCAAGTCGCACAGTGTGGTAACAACTTCTGATACCGAGATCGGTAGAAGATAGTTAGTTATAGATCGCTATGAGCCCCTGCTCATACGCAGCAATTGTATTAATTTTTTCTCATTCCCGAAGGCGGTGCCCGCCGCCTTTGGGGACCCCTCTTAAAAATAAATGTAATGGCAGGTGATTGCCAAAACTTTTAGACTATGACAGCCTGGCAGTAAGCCGGGCTGAATTTGGTTCTGAGAGCTTTGGCAATCATATGACAGATTTTGGATCTGATAAAAAACGGGTTATATGATTTGTAAATAATATAGAAGTTATCATGGAAATGATGAGTGGAGAAGTCATGGTCAATGTAAAAAAGATTTCTTCACCGTCTTATATAGAACAGGCGATTGGGGACAAACATGAGCATACACAATATCTCACAACGTAGATTCTTCGATTGCCGTACGTCAAAAGGAGGAGAATGACAATGAACAAGGAAATACTTTTTTTAAATCCCGTGTTTACGCACAATATCTGGGGCGGTACAAAGCTCAGAGAAGAATACGGATATGATATTGAGGGCGATGATATAGGCGAGTGCTGGGGAGTTGCGGCACATGAGAATGGCAATTGTACAGTGAAAAATGGCGAGTTTGCAGGTCAGACGCTTGCCGACTTATGGGACAGCCACAGGGAGCTGTTTGGCGGTATAGACGGGGTCAGATTCCCACTGCTTATAAAGATAATCGATGCTAAGGACGATCTGAGCATCCAGGTACATCCGGACGACGCATATGCGGCAGAGCATGAGAATGGCTCGTTTGGCAAGATGGAGTGCTGGTATATTCTTGACTGCAAGGAAGATTCAACACTTGTAATTGGTCATAATGCAAGGACAAAAGAAGAATTATGTGATATGATCGAAGGTAAGAAATGGAAGGAGTTTATCAGAGAGATCCCAGTTAAGAAGGGGGATTTCATTCAGATAGATCCTGGTACAGTACACGCGATCAAGGGCGGAATCACACTTCTTGAGACGCAGCAGAACAGTGATATCACATACAGAGTTTATGATTATGACAGACTGAGCAATGGAAAGCCGAGAGATCTGCATGTAAAGCAGAGCATAGATGTTATAACAGTTCCTGCAAAGCCGGTTGAGGACAGCGTTATAAGAGTCAAGGCAGACAAGGCAAATGAACTCTGTGAGCTCATAAGCTGTAAGTATTACACAGTATACAAGCTGGATGTTGAGGGAAAGGCAGAGCTGAATGTGGGCGACAAGCCATTCCTTATCATGTCTGTAACCTCTGGAAGTGGAACAGTGGATGGAAACGCTATAAAGAAGGGTGACCACTTTATCCTGCCAAACGGATACAGCAACCCAGTGTTTGAGGGCGATATGGAGATCATAGCATCCACAGTCAGCAAGTAAGATCCTGCCTTTGGAAGAGAATGTCAAGGGGGATAGTTATGAAGAGAAAGACGATAGGTGTTCTGGTAGGCGGAATCACGGATGATTTTACGAGGCTGCTCTGTCATGGGGTTATAGAGAGAGCAAAGACACTTGATGTCAATATAGTTGTTATTCCGGGTAAGTTCCTTGACCGGGAATACCCAGAAACGTCAGATATATATTATGAATATCAGTATCAGACACTGTTTTCCTATGCTACAAAGGAGAATCTGGACGGCGTTATTGTTGCATCGAGTTGTATTGGCTGCTTTGCAACCAAGGAGCGTATCAGCGAATTTATGAAAAGATATCTGCAGATGCCGTGCGTGATAGTGGCTGCAGATGAGCCGGATCAGATTTGTGTCAGATATGACAATGGAGCAGGCATAATAGAAGGACTCAATTACATGATCGAGGAACTTGGTTATACAAGAATAGGCATGATAGGCGGTCCGGACTCCAATTATGATGCAAAGGAGAGAAGGAGAACCTACATTGAGGTGCTTGAGGCTCATGGAATAGAGTTTGATCCGGGACTTTATGTGGAGGGCAATCTTACATCGGAATCAAAAGAGGTTTTCAGAGATATTCTGGACAGAAATCCGGATATGCAGGGAGTGTTCTGTGTGAATGATTCCTGCGCATCTGGTTTTTATGAAGAGCTTAAGGCGAGGGACATTCTGCCGGGAAGAGATATATCAGTCATGGGTTACGATGATATTGAGTGGGCTACACAGATATATCCGACGCTTTCGACTGTGCGTGCAGACGCGGGAAAACTTGGCTCAGAGGCTGTAAATCTTATGGTCAGGCTTATTGATGGCAAGCAGGTTGAGAGTAAGATACTTCCTACTGAGTTTATCAGAAGAGATTCATTCTGTAAAAAAGGCGGATCAAGAAAACGTAGTAAGAATGTCATTGAGGGATATCTCTCAATGAACCATATGCTCTCAGAGCAGTGGGAAGAGCGGAATAAGACTCAGTTCAAGATGAAGACATTTATCCAGAAGGTCTTGAGCTTTGACAGAGGCAACGACAGAAGTTATGGAGAGATTCTTGGCACCATGGACTGGCTGGACATAGAGAATGCATTCATATTCTTATATAAAGAGCCAATAATACATCTGATCGGTGAGCCATTTGAACTGCCTGACCAGTTATATCTCAAGACTAAGGATCTTAAAGAAAAGGTCAGCAGTGTGATCACTGTGAACCAGAAGGTGTCATCATCAAATCTCTATGATTTTGAGAGCCTCGGTGTGGAAGGAGCTGGAATCTATGTACTCTTGCCGCTGTATTCCAACGAAATACTCTATGGAGTTCTTCTGTGTGATCTCACGGAAGGAGTTTTGGTGAATGGGGAATTTCTTGGAAACCAGGTCTCAGCTGCTGTCAAGATGATCAATCTGCTCAAGACGAACGAGGAGATCATGAAGCGTCTTGAGGAGAGTATGGCGATTCTGCAGAAGAACAACATTATGCTTGACAATCTGTCAAAACAGGATCCCCTCACAGGAATCATGAACAGACGAGGTTTCTTTGACAGATCATTACAGCTGCTCAAGGAATGTGAGGAGCAGAAAAGGACGGCTACGGTATTCTACGCAGATATGAACAGTCTCAAGATCATCAATGACAGATATGGCCATGATGAGGGCGATTTCTCTCTCAAGACTATAGGAGATATTCTGATCGAATCTGTAGGAGATAATGGAATCGTAGGCAGAATAGGTGGAGACGAGTATTGCTGCCTTGTACTCGGCCTTAAGGACTCTGATGCTGCAGATGCATTCGCCGAAGAAGTATACAGTTCATTTGAGAAGTTTAATGAACACTGTGATAAGCCTTACAAGGTCAGTGTATCGCTTGGAAGCTGCCAGATTCTGGAATACGACAAGAAAGGCCTTCAGAATGCCATGACCATGGCTGATGAGAAACTGTACGAGGTGAAGAAGTACAGGAAGAAGGATGTTGTTAAGGTTAAGAATTGATAATTTATATAATAAATAAAAGGTATGATCAGGTTGCGTTGAGTGCAGCTTGATCATACCTTTTTGTAAAATCTACGCTTCCAGGAAAAATGTCTAAAATGTATAAATACAGAAAAAATATCTAATAATACCTGTGTGATACATATTGTGTATGGAGGTGTTGTTGAGATGAAAAGAAACGCTCATAATAAAAAAGAAGAGCAGAATATAAAACTGGAAATTAGTTCGAAGTCTCAAAGTGTGGGTGAGGAAGATGGCAGGAAGCAAAGGAAAAATGATCATAGATGGAAGCTGGTTTCGGATTCCGGCTGCAGCCTGCTTGTTCCGGATGGAATAGATATAGATTATGCTGAGGTTCCGTTTACAATATCTGTTGATAACACAGATTATATAGATGAACCGGGTATAGATAAAGAGAAGATGCTTGAGCATATTGAAAATTGCCGGTCAGGTGGAAGAACTAGCTGCCCTTCACCCCATGCGTGGCTTGAGGCGTGGGGGGATGCGGAAAATGTTATTGCATTTACGTTGTCAGCTGCATTATCGGGAAGTTACAACAGTGCCATAGCTGCAAGACACATGGCGCTTGAGAAAGATCCGGACAGGAATATTGCAGTTATAAATACATGCGGTGCCGGAGTATTCCCTGAACAGCTGGCAAACATCATATATGAAGGAATTGAGGACGGGGATTCGTTTGACGCCATAGTAAGTGCCGCTGACAAGGCAACGAGGGAGATACAGGTGGTGTTTGCACTGGGGAGTCTGGACAACCTGATAAAGGCGGGCAGACTAAATAAGCTTGTGGGGTATGCGGCTCATAGATTCAATATATCCGCAATAGGTGTGGCATCACCTGGTGGACGAATTGAACTCAGACACAAATTCAGAGGTATGAAGAAGATATATGGCAAGTTGATAGATACTCTCCGGGAGACGGGATTTGCAGGGGGAGAGCTGGTCATAAGCCACTGTATGAATGAGGACGGAGCAGAGAAACTGGGGCATCTTATCAAGGCTGAATGGCTCGAAACGGATGTGAGCGTCGTACCTGCAAGCGGACTGTGCAGCTATTATATGGGAAAAGGCGGTATGATAATAACATATCGTGAGTAGACCGATGTGTGGAGATCATATAAAATACGTGGAGTAGACAAAATAATGAAAAATAATTAAAAATAATGGAAGGCTGCCGCACCTTCTATTATTTTTTGTGTATTAACCTATTGACATAGTAGGTAAATGGGAATATCCTATTTTTGCGAGTCAGATATTGACTTATTACGCCAAAAAATGGTGGATGAGGGTGATGACTGGAACGACCGTATATTTGCGGCTGAAATGTGGTCACACTCATATGTAAGGAGGATTTACAGATATGGTGATTTCTTCAAAGGGAGAATATGCCCTGAGGGTCATGGCAGACCTTGCCATAAACCACGACGGCAGATTTATTCCGTTAAAAGAAATAGTTCAGAAAGAGGAATTGTCCCAGAAGTATCTGGAGAGCATAATGCGCATGCTGTCCAAGGCAAATCTGATAGAGGCAGCCAGCGGACATGGCGGAGGCTACAGACTCAAAAAGGCTCCTGAGGAATATACATTGTGGGAGATACTTGAACTCACAGAAGGTGGGCTTGCTCCTGTGGCATGTATGAAGAACAGCACGATGACCTGTGACAGATCCGAGCAGTGTTACACTTTACCGATATGGCGAGGGCTGGCTGAGCTGATACAGGATTATTTTAAAAGCAAAACTCTGGCTGATATAGCCAGAAATGTGGAATGAGCGGAGTAATACAATATAACAAGATGATCAAAGCTGGACAATTGAAATGTCATATATAGCAGTAAAAAGGCAATTGCCGAGCTGGATATAAAAGGAGGCAGACTGATGTCAGATAAAAAGTTATTGGAAGTTAAGAATTTACATGTTGATGTTGAGGATAAACAGATCCTTCACGGTGTGAACCTGGAGATCGGCAAGGGTGAGACCCACGTACTCATGGGACCTAATGGAACCGGAAAGTCAACCCTTGGATATGCACTTATGGGCAATCCTAGATATACAGTCAGAGAGGGCGAGATATGGTTTGATGGTAAGAACATCACAGAAGAGGCTGTCAATGAGCGTGCAAAGGCGGGAATATTCCTCTCATTCCAGAATCCTCTTGAGGTGCCTGGTGTGACACTCAGCTCATTTATAAGAAATGCTCTTGAGCAGAAGACTGGCAAGAGAATCCGTCTCTGGGATTTCAAGAAGGAGCTTGAGAGAACCATGGAGATCCTTCAGATGGATCCTTCATATGCGGAGAGAGACCTGAATGTGGGATTTTCAGGTGGTGAGAAGAAGAAGGCAGAGATACTTCAGCTTCTGATGCTCAAGCCATCACTGGCGATCCTCGATGAGACAGATTCGGGACTCGATGTTGATGCGGTACGTACAGTGTCAGCTGGTATCGAGGAATACCAGAAGAACTGTAAGGGAAGTCTGCTGATCATCACACACAGCACCAAGATCCTTGAGTCGCTTACCGTTGACTACACACATGTCATGGTTGAGGGCAAGATCATAGAGACAGGAGACGCATCACTTGTGGACAAGATCAACGAGTCAGGATTTGCAGAGTATGAAAGGATATAGAAGATGAAGGAAAAAACATATGTAGAGGACATAGACAGAAATATATATGACTTCAAGTATGACGACAAAGATGCCTATAAGCTTAAAGCTGGTCTCACACCTGAGATAGTTGAGCAGCTTTCTAAGGAAAAGCATGATCCGGCATGGATGCAGAATTTCAGACTTGAGTCTTTACAGATATACAACAATATGCAGGTGCCTGACTGGGGGCCATCCATCGAGGGACTGGATATTGACAATATAGTTACCTACGTAAGACCAAATACCAAAATGAAGGGCAGCTGGGATGAGGTTCCTGAAGATATCAAGGATACATTTGAGAGACTTGGAATCCCTCAGGCTGAGAGAAAATCCCTTGCGGGAGTTGGCGCACAGTACGATTCAGAGCTCGTATATCACAATGTCCGTCAGGAGGTTGCGGATATGGGAGTTGTGTACACTGATATGGAGAGTGCACTCACAGGTGAGTATGCAGACATGGTGCAGAAGCATTTCATGAAGCTTGTCACCCCGCATGATCACAAATTTGCAGCACTTCACGGAGCTGTGTGGTCAGGTGGTTCATTTGTATATGTGCCACCTGGAGTAAAGGTTGAGATCCCACTTCAGTCATACTTCAGACTTAACGCAGCAGGCGCAGGTCAGTTCGAGCATACACTCATCATCGTCGATGAGGGGGCAGACCTTCACTTTATAGAGGGCTGTTCAGCGCCGAAGTACAATGTGGCGAACCTTCATGCGGGCTGTGTTGAGCTCTTTGTTGGCAAGAATGCAAAGCTCAGATATTCAACCATAGAGAACTGGTCCAAGAACATGTACAACCTGAACACCAAGAGAGCCCGAGTTGAAGAGGGCGGAACCATCGAGTGGGTATCGGGTTCATTTGGATCACATGTGTCATACCTTTATCCGATGAGCGTGCTCAAGGGCAAGGGCGCCAGGATGGAGTTCACCGGAGTTACATTTGCCGGTAAGGGACAGAACCTTGACACAGGAGCGAAGGTAGTTCATGCGGCACCTGACACAAGTTCATATATTAACACCAAGTCTATCTCCAAGGATGGGGGTATAAGCACATTCCGTTCATCAGTTGTAGTGACAAAGGAGGCTGAGAACTCCAAGGCAGCGGTTTCCTGTCAGTCACTTATGCTTGATTCGATATCACGTTCGGACACCATACCGGCCATGGATATCAGAACCAAGAAGGTAAATGTGGGACATGAGGCACAGATAGGAAGCATCAGTGACGAGGCTGTGTTCTACCTGATGTCCAGAGGAATGAGCGAAGAAGACGCGAGAGCATGTATCGTTAGTGGATTTGCAGACAATGTATCGAAGGAGCTGCCGCTTGAGTATGCTCTTGAGATGAACAACCTCATCCGTCTTGAGATGAAGGGCAGCATAGGTTAAGGAGGTGCGGTGACATGGAGAACAATAACGAGATGAAGATCAATAAGCTCCCGGCAAAGACATGGTACTGGCTTCGCATGAACGACACAGCACTTAACTGGAATCCGGACATGACGGGATGCAGTGTGAAGATAGATGGCGGCAAGGAAGCGGATAAGCAGGCTTCTGATTTCGATGGAATAGAGACTGGTGCAGGAAGAGATGCGGACGTACTCTTCGCACAGCAGGCAGCAGGAAGTGTACTCGTTGCGGACGAGACCAATAAAGGCCAGACAGTGCACGTGCTGATAAATGGAACAGGGGCAAATGGCAGCAGCGGTTATGCTTACGTGCAGGCAGATGCAGGTTCAGACATGACAGTCATAGAGACATTTGGTGAGAATGCGGAGGGCGGCAGCCTGGCATTCCGTACGCGTTTTAATATAGAGAAGGACGCACACATACGTCTTGTACAGATATTTATGCAGGATGAGAATACGACCATACTCAACGACGTGGGAAGTGAGTGCGCGGAGAACGGACAGCTCGATGTACTTCAGATATTTATCGGCAAAGGCAACCTGTACAACGGCGTGAGAACTGAGCTTATCGGTAAGCGTGCTTCAACCAACATGGATATAGGTTACCTGGGACAGAAAAAACAGGTTATAGATATAAATCTTGTCGTGAACCATATAGGCAAGAAGACCAACTGCAACATACAGGTGGATGGAACACTTAAGGATGCGGCTGAAAAGATATTCAGAGGTTCGATAGATTTCAAGACAGGTTCATCGGATTCGAAGGGCGCTGAGACGGAGAATGTACTGCTGCTCGGCGATGATGTGGTGAACAAAACTATACCACTCATCCTCTGTGCAGAGGAGAATGTTGAGGGCTCACATGGAGCGACCATCGGTGAGCTTGATGAGGATACACTGTTCTATTTCGCATCAAGGGGAATCGATATGGAGACAGCCGAGGACATAATGACCAAGGGCAAGATGGAGGTCCTCTACCGCAAGATCCAGGACGAGGGCACAGAGAAGCTGGTGGAGAAGCAGCTTGCGGAGGTAATGGAATATGACAGACAGGAATTATAGAGAGGATTTTCCTCTGTTGAGGAATAACGATACAGCATATATAGACAATGCGGCCACAGCACAGAAGCCACAGGTGGTCATAGACGCTGAGAGAGAGTTCTACGAGAAGAGCAATGCGAATCCGCTCAGAGGCTTCTACCCACTCAGTCTTGAGGCGACAGAGTGTTATGAGAGTGCCAGAAAGGTTGTGAGAGATTTCATCCATGCGGATTCCGAGAAGGAAATAATCTTCACAAGGAACACCACGGAGAGCCTTAATCTTGTGGCATACAGCTATGCATTGAATAACCTGAAAGCCGGCGACGAGATAGCGGTCACCATCATGGAGCACCACAGCAATATGCTTCCATGGCAGATGGCAGCCAGAGTCACAGGCGCAACTCTCAGATATCTCGACTGTGAGAAGGATGGAACGCTGACTGACGAGACCATCAATTCCGGAATCAACGAGCACACGAAGCTTCTTGCTGTCGGACATGTGTCCAATGTTCTTGGATGCGTGAATCCGGTCAGAAAGATGGCTGACAGAGCACATCGCTTTGGTGCAGTTGTTGTTGTCGACGGCGCGCAGAGTACACCGCATATGGCTATAGATGTGCATGAGCTGGGTGCAGATTTCTTCGCATTTTCAGGTCATAAGCTGATGGGTCCTATGGGAATAGGCGTGTTATATGGAAGACAGGAGCTGCTTGATGCGATGCCTCCATTTATGTCAGGCGGAGAGATGATAGATTCAGTTTCAAGAGATGGCGCTGTATACGCGGAATTGCCTCACAAGTTCGAGGCCGGTACGGTAAATGCGGCAGGTGCTGTGGGACTTGCGGCTGCGATAGGATACATCAAAGAGGTTGGATTTGACTATATAGAAAAGAGAGAGCTGGAGCTTACCACCCGTGCGATGGAGGGACTTGCAAAGCTTCCTCATGTGCATGTGATCGGTTCGGACAAACCGGAGAATCACACAGGAATAGTCGCGTTCACCATAGACAATGTTCACCCACATGATGTCAGCGAGATCATGGCTGCGGACGGAATAGATGTGAGAGCAGGACATCACTGCGCACAGCCACTGCTTGTACATCTGGGCGTGTACAATACGACAAGGGCAAGCTTTATGTTTTACAATACAGATGAAGAGGTAGATGCATTTGTGGAGAGTGTCGCAAATGTGAGAAGGAGAATGGGATATGCAGAATAATATTCAGAACAGGAATTTTTATAATGAGATCCTTACAGAGCACAATATGAGACCTGAATTCAAATATGATCTTCCTGCAGCAAATGTTGTGCTGGAGGGTGTAAATCCAAACTGCGGTGATGACATCTGGCTTAAACTGAAGGTTGAGAACGGAGTCATCGAGGATGGATCATTCGTGGGAGACGGATGTGCTATATCCCAGGCGTCGGCAGATATAATGCTCGGAATGATCATAGGAAAGACCAAGGAGGAGGCCTTGAAGCTTGGGCAGCTCTTCCTGAAGATGATACAGGGAGAGGCTACAGACGAGGAGATAGACCAGCTTGAGGAGGCATCAGCGCTCAAGGATATAGCGCATATGCCGGCAAGGGTAAAGTGTGCGGTTCTCGGATGGCACACCCTTGAAGAAGCGTTGAAGAATATATCATAAGGGTGGATTCCTTATGATATATTCTTTATCTGTATCTTAACTATAGGCATGATATACTTCACTTGAATGTGTGAAAGCGGGCGCCGCTGGTAGAATCTATGTCGTTTGTGACATAAGGTGTACTGGTGGCGCTTTCTTTAAAATAATCCAAAGGGATTGATACATATGAAAAAAATAAATATACAAAAAAGTATAAATAGTACGGAATGTAAATGTAAGGACATTATAAAAAATGTGCTGTTGATGCTGGTGATGATAGCCATAGGGGTTGGATTGTGTCTGATAATAAAGACAACATTTACTACAGACATATTGATACCGGCCGTCATGGTGTTTTCGGTATTTTTGATATCGGTGTTCACTGACGGATATGTGTATGGAATACTGGCATCTGTAGTCAGCGTGATAATAGTGAATTTTGCATTTACATTTCCGTATTTCAAGATAGATTTTCTTATTCCTGAAAATATCACATCGGCGATAATCATGGTAGCCATAGCGTTTATTACCTGTGGTTTTACAAGCAAGATAAAGTATCAGGAAATGCTCAAGAAAGAAAGTGAGATGGAGAAAATGAGGGCGAACCTGCTGCGTGCAGTGTCGCATGATTTTCGAACTCCACTTACCACCATTTACGGGGCCAGCTCGGCACTTATAGAGAGTGGCAGCGAATTTACGGATGAGCAGAAGGAGAAGATGCTCAGGGGAATACAACAGGATTCTCAGTGGCTTTATCGTATGGTTGAGAATCTGCTGTCCATCACCAGGCTGGATGGCGATATTAAACTAATAAAGACGCCCATAGCACTGGATGAACTCATAGATTCTGTGCTTATCAAATTTGCAAAGAGATATCCTGATCAGGAGGTGGAAGTCAATCTGCCCGACGAGCTGGTCATCATACCTATGGATGCCATTCTCATAGAGCAGGTTATCATCAATATCCTTGAGAATGCAGTACAGCATGCAGAGGGAATGAAGAATCTGGCATTGAATGTGAAATGCGATGGCGACAGTGTTGTGTTTGAGATACAGGACGATGGTGGTGGAATACCGGAGGCTAGGCTGAAACACCTGTTTGATGGCAGCCTCCTGGGAGACAGCTCTGATGAGGTGTCCGTGGACTGCCGGCAGAGAAGGAATGCCGGAATAGGTCTGTCGGTATGTGCGACCATCATAAAAGCACATGGCGGAGATATAAGTGCATACAATTCCGTGGAAGGCGGTGCAGTATTCAGATTTACGCTGAAGATAGAGGAGGTTACGGATGAGCAATAACAAATACAAAGTCTTGATAATAGAAGATGAACAGAATATCAACAACCTGCTGGACACTCTCATGCAGGCAAATGGTTATCAGACGATCATAGCGACGTCCTGCGGAAGCGGTCTTATGATGTACGCATCCCACAGACCTGACATAGTGATACTTGATCTCGGACTCCCGGATAAGGATGGAATAGCCTTCCTCACTGAGATAAGAAAGACAGATTTCACGCCGGTCATAGTCCTCTCGGCGAGATCTGATGAGAAGGACAAGGTGGAGGCTCTCAATCTGGGTGCAAATGATTATGTTACAAAACCATTTGGTTCGGAGGAGCTGGTGGCGAGGGTCAGATCAGCACTCCGCACAGCGCTTCATCAGGCGCATGACAGTGAACTGCCGACAGGGAAATTCCAGACTGGGGATCTGCTCATAGACTACGAGGCCAGACGAGTGTTCATAGGGGATGAGGAGATCAAGCTGACTCAGACTGAGTACAACATAGTCTATCTTCTGTCCAGACATCCGGGAAAGATGCTTACATACAGTTTCATAGTCAAGGAGGTCTGGGGCTACAATGACATGGGAAGCACCAAGAGGCTTCAGGTCAATATGGCAAATATCAGAAAGAAGTTCGGAGTGAAACCGGGTAAGAAGAGTTACATCATAAATGAGCTGGGAGTCGGTTACAGGATGTGCGATGATGAGTGACAGATAATGGAATAAGACGAGAAGCCGGGGATACAATAAGTGGATTGTATATCCGGCTTTTCGCTTTTTTATATAGTATAATAGGGAATTTTGCGAGATTGACAAAAAAATGCGCATAATTCATAATTGTGATATGGTGTATTAAAAAGGGAATGTTATGTTTTAAGGAAAAAGGAGGAACTTTATGAAAAGAAGTAACAGGTTTATGGCGGTCATTGCGGTGATCCTTGCATTTGCATTGACATTTACAGGTGTCAGCATTCCGGCAAATGCGGCGGCCACATCAACCGTCAAGAGTATCACGGTGAAGAATCTTCCAAGTAATACTCTTACACTCAAGGCGGGGAAAACATTTACACTGAAGACAAATACGACTTCAGGCAATCTGAAATTCTCAACAAGCAATAAAAAGATCGTGACAGTATCTTCTGCAGGCAAGATAAAAGCAGTGAAAAATGGTAGTGCAAATATCACGATCTCTCTCAAGTCAAATGCGAAGATCAAGAAGGTGGTGAAGGTCACAGTCGGACAGCCGGCCACAAGAGTCAAGGTGAACAAATCTGCGCTGACGATCAAGAAGGGCAGGTCGGCAGTGATAAAGGCGACAGTAGGACCTAACACAACCAGCAATAAGAAGGTTATCTGGAAAAGCAGCAATTCCAAGATCGCAAAGGTAAGTGCTACAGGCAGGGTCACAGCGGTAAAAGGCGGAACAGTGACTATCACAGCAGTGGCTGCTGACGGTTCAGGAAAGAAAGCAGTCTGCAAGGTAACAGTAAAGGCACCGATAACATCATTAAAATTCAGCAAAATAAGTGGAAGGCTGTATGTAGGCAAAACGATGCAGCTCAGCCCAGTTATAAAGCCGGCAGATGCAACCAATAAGAAATGTGCATGGAGTTCTTCAAATGATAAGGTAGCCATGGTAAATTCTGAAGGAAAAGTATATGCGGTTGCTGCAGGAACAGCAGTGATAACAGCAAAGGCTACAGATGGCACAGGTAAGAAGGCGACATACAAAGTCACAGCTGCGAAAGCGAACACCATAGCATCTGCAACTGTCAGTGACCCACAAACTGTGCAGGTTACATTATCGGGAAGTCAGAAACTTCCGGCTTCCAGTTTTGTTGTAAAGGCGAGCACGGTACTGAATGGAACATATAACTATACCATTCCATTGGACGGCGTGACGACAAAGGACAATAAAACCTACACCATAGCGCTGAGAAGAGGATGCTCATTAAGCGATTATGTGAGAGTCTGTGTCTATGTAGATGGACTGTATGGCACAGGTAAGTCAAGTATTGAGACATATTATTCCAAGGATCATTCAAATAGAAGGGTTTATATGACTTATGAACTTGAACAGAATGAGTCATTCAGCAGAGAATTTACAGTGGATCGCGCAAGAGGAATATGTAAAATTACTGTAGACAAGCTCCCTGATGGTGTGAAATATGCAAGAAAAACGAATGGAAGTAACGCGATCAGTTTCAGTGGAACAGTGAGAAAGACAGGAACAACGAAAACAACAATTAAGTCTGTTGATGAGCTGGGGGATATAGTTACATACATAATCACATGGAATGTCAGCAGTTCGTCGGTGATCGCGGCGTATTATATACCTCAATACGGCATGATAGGCACGGATAATAAATATTATTCAGTAAGTGTGAAGCCTACATCTGTCGCAGGCGGTTCAGGGAAATACACTTATAGCATAGACGGGGATGACTATGGCTTGAGTGTTGATATAACAGGAAGGGTCACAGGAAAAATTTATCAGGAGGGAACATATAACCTGAAGGTAAAGATAACGGATGACAACGATACGAAGATCAGCACCACAGTTAACTGTGAGATAAATGCTAAAAAGGCGATCAAGGTTGAGGGGTATGTCAAGGATATAAATGGAAATAACCTGAACGGGGTATCGATCATGTTCTACAATCATGATAAAGCAACTCCTTATCTTGCGTGGAGTGGTGTTACATCAAGAAATTATGGTTCATATTCGATGGATCTGTTCCCTGGTACATACGAAGTGGTAATATCCATAGGAGATGACAGCACATATCTGCATAACCAGAAATTTGACAAGTCTGAGACTGGCAGAAACTTTGTATCAGATGTATTAAAACTTACTGTAAATCCTGACAATGCCAAGTATTCGGTTGATGATATCGGAGCATGGTATGATGAATATGACAGACAATGCGGTACAAATGGGTATGTTTATCTTGTCCCAGGAACATCATATACACTTAAGGCCAAAGGAATGGGTAAGCGAGGCGTGATAACTGCAAAGGTAGACAGAAAGGCAGTTTCAGTCACAGCAAAAATGTCTGAGGATGTGATCGAGATAGGAGATAAAAGCTCATTTTTTGCAGAAGAAAATGGATTTTACAAATTTGTTCCAAAAACTACGGGCACATACTACTTTTATTCAATTTCAACAAGTGATCCATATGGACATTTGTATGATGAGAATAAAAAGAAGCTGGTTGAAAAGGATGATGATAAGCATAATCTGACAACAAATACATATGATTTTTATATGAGTTATAATTGTGTTGCGGGCAAGACATATTATATATCTGTAAGCAGATCGGCGTGTGATGTATATATATCGACTACTAATCCGAAATCGGACAATTAACTATTGGGGGGGAGTTAAAATAAGAGGGACTGTATGGAACCGGAACTGCAAAAAATCTTCCGGCAGGCTATGAAAAGGCTTATTACAACATCTCTGACGGCTAAGGTTTATGACAGAACGGTAAGTATCACAGAGGGAAAAGGCGTACGATATAGAAGTTAACGGCTCTGCATGTACACTGTATATATCTTCCGTTTCTCCGTGATCGGGTGAATAAGTTAATTTAAAAATATGGACAGGCTGTCGCCTGACTTATAGATTAAGTCGGGTGACAGCCTTTTTGTATATAAAAACACACAATCCCTATTGACATAGTAGGAAATAAGTTGTATACTCCAACATGTTGACAGATAATTACTATATATCAGATAGGATATATGTGGATTGACAATGAGATCCATTGGACAGAACGAGATTCAATAGACGGGAGGTGGATAAATGCAACAGGTGTTGTGCTTTGGAGATTCCAATACATGGGGATACAATCCTGAGAATGGGGAGAGATTTCCCTGGGGGATCAGATGGACCAGTATATTGCAGCAGAAGCTGGCAAATAAAGATATAAGGATCATAGAGGAAGGTCTCTGTGGAAGAACAACAGTGTTCGAGGATCCACTGAGACAGGGAAGAAAGGGCGTGTCGCTGTTCCCTACTCTGCTGGAGACACACAAACCGGAGAATATAGTGATCATGCTTGGAACAAATGACTGTAAGACAGTGTTCTCGGCATCACCGGATGTGATAGGCAAGGGAATACGGAGACTGCTCATTCAGGCAAAACAGTATTCAGCGGACAGCAGGATACTTCTCGTATCGCCGATACATTTGGGCGAGCAGGTGTGGAAGGATGAATTTGATCCTGAGTTCTCACCGGAGTCCGTTGAGGTGTCAAGGAAACTCACAGATGTGTACAGGAAAATAGCCGATGAGTTTGGCGTGGAATTCCTGGCGGCATCATCCGTGGCGGACAGCAGCGAGGCAGATCAGGAACATATGAATCCGGAGGGCCATGCAGCACTGGCAGGAGCGATAGAGGAAAAGATTTATCAGATGGCCTGTTAAGAATTATATAGAAAATAATGTACAGTATATAAAGATAGTAAAGAATCAAGAAAGAACATAGAGACTTGAAAAAAGTAAAAAAAGAAAGGAAACAAAATCATGGCAAAGATAGCATCACAGTTAACAGAACTTATAGGAAACACTCCACTTCTGGAGCTCACAAATTATGAGAAGGAGCTTGGACTCAAGGCACACATCGTTGCAAAGCTTGAGTATTTCAACCCGCTTGGCTCAGTGAAGGATCGTGTGGCAGCAGCCATGATCGAGCAGGGAATAAAGGATGGCCTCATCAATCAGGAGACAGTCATCATCGAGCCTACATCAGGCAATACAGGAATCGGACTTGCATTTGTATCAGCAGCAAAGGGCCTTCACCTGATACTCACCATGCCGGACACCATGAGCGTTGAGCGTAGAAAGATCGTGTCAGCTCTTGGTGCTGAGATCGTGTTAACACCGGGCAGAGAGGGAATGAAGGGAGCCATCGCCAAGGCAAATGAGCTCAAAGAGCAGTACGGCAATGCATTCATCCCACAGCAGTTTGATAACAAGGCAAATCCTGCTATCCACAAGAAGACAACGGCGGAGGAGATCTGGAGAGATACAGACGGAAAGGTTGATGCATTTGTATCAGCAGTAGGAACAGGCGGAACAGCTACAGGAACAGGAAGCGGACTCAAGGAGCACAATCCAAATGTCAAGCTGATTGCAGTTGAGCCTGCTGATTCATCGGTTCTCTCAGGCGGAGCACCTGGCCCACACAAGATCCAGGGAATCGGAGCCGGATTTATACCTGGCGTCATGGATCTGAGCATCGTGGACGAGATCATCAGGATCCAGAACGATGACGCATTTGACACAGCGAGAAAAATAGCAAAGACAGATGGTGTATTGGTTGGAATATCCGCAGGTGCGGCACTCTATGCGGCAACTGAGCTTGCAAAGAGACCTGAGTACGAGGGTAAGACCATCGTGGTCCTCTTCCCTGACACAGGAGAGAGATACCTCTCAACATCATTGTTTAACCTGTAGACCGCAATAATTGCCTGGAGGTTGTGAACTGTATAGCAGAAGTTAATATCGTTGCAGCAATTATTGCTCATTGGATGAATTGACCTATTTATGAGAAAGAGAAAAGATATGAGACTTGGAAAAAAAGTATTGCTTCTGTCCATGGCGGCGGTGTTGGCGATAGGCGTGGCTGGCTGTGGCGGGAAGAAGGACGATGTTATCACAATTACAAATGTTTCGTATGACCCAACGAGGGAACTGTATGAGCGATACAATGACATGTTCGAACAGTATTATAAAGAGCAGTACGGACAGGACATCAAGATCATCCAGTCTCATGGAGGCTCCGGCTCACAGGCGAGATCGGTGGTGGAGGGCTGTAATGCAGATGTTGTCACACTAGCACTTGAGCATGACATTGACCTCATATCAGCAAATGGCCTGATAGATTCAGGCTGGATAGATGAATTTGACAAGGATTCGGCGCCGTATACATCCACGATAGTGCTCTTGGTTAGAAAGGGAAATGACAAGAACATACAGGACTGGAACGATCTGGTGAAGGACGATGTGGAAGTCATAACACCTGATCCGAAGAGCAGTGGCGGTGCCTGTTGGAATTTCCTTGCGGCTCTTGCTTATGCGAGGGAGATGTACAGTGATGAAAATGATATATGGCATTTCATGAAGAAGCTTTATCAGAATGTGTCGGTCATGGATTCGGGAGCCAGAGGTTCAACCACCACATTTGTGGAGAATGGCAAGGGTGATGTACTGATTGCCTGGGAGAATGAGGCGATAGCAACCCTGAAGGAATACCCGGAGGATTACGAGATAGTTAATCCGTCGGTGAGTATACTGGCTCAGCCGAGTGTGGCGGTTGTCGATGACAACGCAAAGCTGGGTGGAACAGAGGAGGTCAGCACAGAGTATCTGAAGTACCTGTACAGCGATGACGCTCAGAGGCTTGAGGCCGAGAGCGGATACCGCCCGACAAATGAGAAGATACTCGCAGAGTATGCGGATGTGTTTGATCTGGACATCAAGCTGTGGACCATAGATGATTTCGGAGGCTGGGACAAAGCCTATGAGGATTTCTTCGACGACGGAGCAAAGTTTGATGAAATTTACGATTATTAAAATGGATTGGAAGACGAGATGGCAGCAGAGGAAAATGGCAAGAAGGATAAACTTAATAACGCAAAGAAGACCAGAGTTATCCCGGGATATCATCTGACGCTTGGAATAGTCATTGCCATGCTGTCGCTGATAGTTCTGATCCCGCTGGCATCGGTGCTGGTGTCATCGCTCAAGCTCTCGCCGAGTGAATTCTGGCATCTGCTTATGAAGAAGAACGTGCTGAATGCATTCAAGACCAGCATAGGCTGTTCATTTATAGCGGCGATAGTCAACACGGTGTTTGGTCTGATAATAGCGTGGACACTGGTAAAGTACGATTTCCCCGGCAAGAAGATACTGGACGGATTCATAGAACTTCCATTCTGTCTGCCAACGGCGGTTGCGGGTATCACGCTGTCGAGACTGTACTGTGAGGATGGATTCCTTGGAAAGCCGCTTGCGGCTCTTGGAATAGATGTTGCATACACAAAGATCGGACTTACCATCGCCCTTGTATTTGTGGGAATACCATTTGTCATAAGGGCGGTGCAGCCGATACTTGAGAAGATGGACAACCAGTACGAGGAGGCGGCCTACATGCTGGGGGCCACACCGAGAAGGACATTTTTCAAGGTTATTCTTCCGGAGCTCAGGCCGGCACTGCTTACAGGATTTGGATTGGCATTTGCCAGAGGGATCGGAGAGTACGGCAGTGTCATCTACATATCGGGCAACAGCGCAAAGGAGCAGACGCAAGTCGTATCATACGTGATCATGCAGAAGCTCAGCTACATAGACTATGCCAGCGCAACAGCGATAGCACTGGTGATGCTGGTAATATCATTTGTACTGTTATTTGCGATCAACATAGTACAGCTGAGGCAGTCGAGAAGGACAAATCTACTATAAACCTATAATAAGTTATGACAATCATTGATGCGCAAATGTACAAACGAAAGGAGGATCCATGATGAGCGAACAGGAAAAGCTGCAGCGCGGCAAGCGCAGGACAAAGATAATACTGATAACCGTGACGGTGCTTTTCATAGTACTCATGCTGGTGGTTCCACTTATATCGGTGATAACAAGTGCGCTGAAGGAGGGCTTTAAGTTCTATCTTCAGTCGATCACAACAGAGTACGTGATAAGTGCACTTGGTGTCACACTGATCGCCACTGTCATAGCTGTGGTGGTAAACACATTTTTCGGAATATGCGCGGCATGGCTGCTGACGAAGTTCTCGTTCAAAGGCAAGCAGGTGCTGGCGACATTGATAGACATTCCGTTTTCCATATCACCGGTCATTGTAGGACTTGCCTACCTCATGACATTTGGAAGACTTGGATGGACGTATCCGGCGATCAGATGGATCAACGATATGCTGGGAACAAATATCAGGATAACATTTGCAGTTCCGGGCGTTGTGCTGGCTACCATATTCGTGACATTCCCATTTGTGTCGAGGGAGCTTATCCCGGTGTTGAACACCCAGGGCAAGGATGAGGAGGAGGCAGCGGCGCTCATGGGGGCGAATGGCTTCACGATATTCAGAAGGATAACACTTCCCCAGATGAAATGGGGACTCATATACGGAATCATCCTCTGTACCGCCAGAGCACTCGGCGAGTTCGGTGCGGTAAATGCATTGTCCAAGACAAGGGGTGGGACATTTACACTTCCGCTTGAGATTGATGCGCTGTACATGTCGGGAACGGAGAAATCCATCACAGCGGCATTTGCAGTATCATCCATACTGGTGATCATAGCGGTTATCATATTGTTCCTGAGAAATTTGCTTGAGTATAGAGCAAAAAGAAAGGGCGGTTATGAAAGAAGCTCATAACTCTCATACGAAAAGCGACTTGCCGCTGAGCGGAGGCGAGGGCAACATTCGAGAAGTGTTAAGTGAGATAGTCTGCATATGGTATGACTTGCATGAGTTTCGAGATTTAGATTAAATGCGATAGAAAAAGAGAACAATAAGGAGGCTGACGACATGTACGTCGAGATGAAAAATATATATAAAAAATATGGAGACTTCCTGGCGTCCAATAATGTCAGCTTCGGAGTGGAGAGGGGCAAGCTGGTGGCACTTCTTGGACCGTCAGGAAGCGGAAAGACGACACTTCTCCGAATGATAGCCGGACTTGAAAATCCAAATTCCGGTGACATATACATAGACGGCAGACGTGTAAATGATATACCGGCTGCGAAGAGAGGAATAGGATTTGTATTTCAGAATTATGCATTGTTCCGTTACATGACGGTATTTGACAATGTGGCATTTGGACTTGAACTCATGAAGGTTCCAAAGAAGGAGATCAAGAAGAGAGTTATGGAGCTTCTGGACCTTACGGGGCTGTCGGGTATGGAGAAGAGATATCCGAATCAGCTCTCAGGCGGACAACGGCAGAGAGTGGCATTTGCCAGGGCGCTGGCACCGAATCCACAGGTGTTGCTGCTGGACGAGCCATTTGCCGCAATAGATGCAAAGGTCAGGACAGAGCTTAGGACATGGCTCAAGGAGATGGTTGAAAAGCTTGGCATAACGAGCATATTTGTCACTCACGATCAGGATGAGGCGGTGGAGGTTGCGGATGAGATCATCATAACCAACCACGGACAGATAGAGCAGCTGGGATCGCCGATGGAGATATACAAGACGCCGGCCACACCATTTGTGGCACAGTTCATCGGAAGGTCAACTGTTGTGGAGGACTACGAGAAACTCAAGGGCTTTGACAGGGTGCCGGGAGCGGACAGAGCAGTCATCAGACCGGAGTTCGTCAAGATATCCAAGAGCGGCAGGCTGGATCAGTACCAGAGTGCGGCGGAGTCGGGAATAGTCAAGGATGTGCTGTTCCGCGGAAGCCATCTGGACGTCACGGTGGATGTCAACGGAGTGGAGATCGTCGCCGAGAGATCCATGGAGAAGGATGTCGTAAAGCCGGGGGAGCAGGTCCACGTTCTTATCTACAGGCTGTATGTATTTGATGAGAATCAGACATATCTGCTGGAGAACAAGGCAATGCAGGACAACGATGTATTCTACATTTAACACCAAAGGGGTCAGGCACTTTCTAAAAAGGGGTCAGGCACTTTGGGTGGATAAAATGGGAAACACCGCATTTTACCTCATATATAGAGGCGTTGGGGTCAGGCCCCTCCGTCCAGGACAAAAAGATTGGAGAGAAAATATGGGTATTGCAAACAGGAAAATACTTCATACGGACATTTTGATAATCGGTGGTGGTACGGCTGGCTGCTATGCAGCGCTGACCGTCAGAGAGCATTCTGATTATTCCATCATCATCGCCGAGAAGGCAAACATAAAGAGAAGTGGATGTCTGGCGGCGGGTGTGAACGCCATCAACGCATACATAGTGAAGGGTAGAACGCCTGAGGACTATGTGGATTACTGCAGGACTGATGCTGACGGGATCGTGAGAGAAGATCTTCTGCTTTCTATGTCACAGGGGCTGAACCGTGTCACAGACAAGATGGAGAAGCTGGGGCTGGTCATCCTCAAGGATGCGAACGGTGAGTATGTTGCAAGGGGCAACAGAAATATCAAGATAAATGGCGAGAATATGAAACCGCTGCTGGCAAAGGCGGTGGAGGAGCTTGACAACTGCCAGATACTGAACAGAGTCAACATCACGGACTATATAGTTGAAAACAATCAGATTCTAGGAGCATTTGGATTCTCCATAGAGGACGACACAGCCTACGAGATCAGAGCAAAGAAGGTGCTCTGTGCTACAGGCGGTGCGGCGGGACTTTACAGACCGAACAATCCGGGATTTTCGAGGCATAAGATGTGGTATCCGCCGTTCAACACCGGAGCGGGATATGCAATGGGAATAAATGCCGGAGCGGAGATGACCACATTTGAGATGAGATTTATAGCACTCAGATGTAAGGACACCATAGCACCTACTGGAACCATAGCCCAGGGCGTGGGCGCAAAGCAGGTCAACTCACTCGGCGAGGTGTACGAGAACAAATACGGACTCACCACGTCCCAGAGAGTGTACGGAACGGTGAGAGAGAATATAGAGGGAAGAGGTCCATGTTACCTGAGAACAGAGGGCATCACCCCGGAGCAGGATGATTCACTGAAGAGGGCATACCTCAACATGGCTCCGAGCCAGACTCTCAAATGGCTTGAGTCCGGCAAGAATCCGAGTGAGCAGAATGTGGAGATAGAGGGAACAGAGCCTTATATAGTCGGCGGTCACACGGCGAGCGGTTACTGGGTGGATAACGACAGAGAGTCCACAATACACGGACTGTTCGCAGCTGGAGATGTGGCGGGCGGATGTCCACAGAAGTATGTGACCGGGGCGATGGTTGAGGGAGAGATAGCAGCCATTGCCATGGTAAAGCAGCTTGACGAGGGATACACAGAGCCGGAACTTGACGATGAGGCTGCATTTGACAGAAAGATAGAGGAGTATGATCATTTCCTCGATACCGATGAGAAGATGTTCACATACGAGGCGATAGAGGAGGCCATGCAGAAGGTCATGGACAACTACGCCGGAGGAATATCCACCCACTACCAGTTCAACGAGAAACAGCTTGAGCTGGCAAAGGAGAAGATAGAGCAGCTTCAGAAGCTTGTATGGCACATAAGTGCCCACGACATGCACGAGCTCATGTTTGTGTATGAGGTGAAGGAGAGACTCACAGTTGCACTCTCTGTAATCGCACACCTGAAGGACAGGAAGGAGACGAGATGGCACAGCTTTGCGGAGAACCTGGACTATCCGGAGAAGAGTAAAGACTGGGAGATATTTGTCAACTCAAAGATGGTGGACGGCGAGCTTAAGATGATACACAGAGAGCTGGTTAATTTGTGCCAGGTTCCCGCAGGGAATATGGCATGCAGCGTCAGCCCCTCGCCGGAGGCGACTTCAAATGGGCTGATGTTCCAAGGAAAGGGGGATGCATATGAGCATAGTGATAAATAAAGAGCTTTGCAAAAACTGCGGCAAATGTGCAAATGTCTGCCCGGGTTCCCTCATAAAGAGAGATGAGGATGGACAGATATTCATGAAATACCCTAAGGATTGCTGGGGATGCTCTTCCTGTATCAAGGAGTGCGCATTTGACGCCATTTCATTGTATCTCGGAGCAGACATCGGCGGAATGGGAAGCCGGATGTCGGTGGAGAACAAGGGAGATCTGCTTCTGTGGAATATCCGAAAGATGGATGGCACCACAGACCAGATCGTGATAGACAAGAAGGAAGCTAATAAATATTAAAAAGAAGAAAGGTTGGTATAGATATGGGTACATTATCACATCTTGACGAACTGGAGGCAGAGGCGATATACATCATCCGCGAAGTTGCTGCGGAGTGTGAGAAGCCTGTTATGCTTTACTCAATAGGAAAGGACAGCTCAGTAATGCTGCATCTGGCACTCAAGGCATTCTATCCGGAGAAGCCGCCATTTCCGTTTTTACATGTAAATACAACATGGAAGTTCAAGGAAATGATCGAGTTCAGAGACAAGACAGCGAAGAAATATGGACTTGACATGATCGAGTACATCAACGAGGAGGGTGTCAAGAAGGGCATCAACCCATTTGACCACGGCTCAGCATACACAGATATCATGAAGACACAGGCACTCAAGCAGGCGCTTGACAAATATGGCTTCACAGCAGCATTTGGCGGCGGACGCAGAGACGAGGAGAAGTCCCGTGCGAAGGAGAGGATACTCTCATTCAGAAATGCACAGCATGCCTGGGATCCAAAGAACCAGAGACCGGAGATGTGGAAGCTGTTCAACACCAAGATCCAGAAGGGTGAGGAGGTCAGAGTGTTCCCACTTTCCAACTGGACTGAGGCTGATATATGGGAGTACATAGAGCGTGAGAACATAGAGATCCCATCACTGTACTTTGCAAAGGAGAGACCTGTTGTATACCGTGACGGCAATATCATCATGGTCGATGATGACAGAATGAAGCTCAGACCCGGCGAGAAGATAGAGATGAAGAGCGTTCGTTTCAGAACTCTCGGATGCTATCCACTGACAGGCGGCGTGGAGTCCACAGCGGACACACTCCCTGAGATTATCGAGGAGACGCTCAGTGCGGTATCCTCAGAGAGAACCACCAGAGTTATTGACAACGAGGCAGCAGGCAGCATGGAGCGTAGAAAGAGGGAGGGATACTTCTAAGATGAGCGGATTACTTAAATTTATAACATGCGGAAGTGTAGATGACGGAAAGTCAACACTTATAGGACATATATTATATGATTCAAAGCTTTTATATGCAGATCAGGAGAAGGCTCTGGAGCTTGATTCCAAGGTAGGAAGCCGTGGCGGTGCCATCGACTATTCACTTCTTCTGGACGGACTGATGGCGGAGCGTGAGCAGGGTATCACCATCGACGTTGCATACAGATATTTTACAACAGACAAGAGAAGCTTCATCGTGGCAGATACACCGGGCCATGAGGAGTACACAAGGAACATGGCGGTTGGAGCATCATTTGCCGACCTGGCAGTCATCCTCATCGATGCAAAGCAGGGCGTGCTGGTGCAGACCAGAAGACACGCAAGAATCTGCGCGCTGATGGGAATCAGATACTTTGTATTTGCAGTAAATAAGATGGATCTTGTCGGATACGATGAGAAGCGTTTTAACGAGATAGTTGAGCAGATAAATGAGCTGTCATCAGAGCTCAGCCTGCCAAATATCACTATCATCCCTGTGTCAGCAACAGAGGGTGACAATGTGACAAAGAAGTCAGAGAACATTCCGTGGTATAAGGGACCAGCACTCCTCACATACCTTGAGGATATAGATATCGCAGAGGATAACACAGAGGCAGGATTCTATATGCCTGTTCAGAGAGTGTGCCGTCCTGACCACACATTCAGAGGTTTCCAGGGTCAGATCGAGGATGGTGAGATCCACGTTGGAGACGAGATCAACACACTCCCAAGCAACGAGACCGCAAAGGTCAAGAGCATCCATGTGGGATTTGACACAGTGGACTCAGCACAGAAGGGACAGCCTGTAACAATACAGCTTGACCGTGAGGTTGATGTGTCAAGAGGATGTGTGCTCACAGTTGATTCAGGCGCAAAGGTTGCATCTTCTATCACAGCAACACTCCTCTGGATGGATGACGATGAGCTGTACAATGGCAAGAACTTCTTCGTGAAGCTCGGAACCAAGATGATCCCTGGTACAGTTACACATATCGATTACACCATAGATGTAAATACAGGTGAGCAGAAATCAGCGGACACCCTTTCCAAGAATGGTATCGCAGTCTGCAGGATCGCATTTGCCGACAGGATCGTGGTTGACGAGTTTAAGAAGCATAAGACTCTCGGAGAACTCATACTCATCGACCGTGTCACAGACATGACAAGTGCCTGCGGTGTTGTCGAGGAGGTTCACACTGAGGAGACCGGACTTTACGAGGGACGCATAGACAGAAATGTGCGTGCAGCGATCAAGGGACAGAAGGCTGTCATAGTTCCATTTGCAGCAGGCAATGTCACAAGAGATTTCGTTGAGTCAGTAGAGAAGAAGCTCAGCATCGACGGACGTCATACATATCTGTACGCTCCAGATATCCGCGAGGATGTAAATGCTGTATTAAAGCATCTTCATCATGCAGGAATCATCGTACTTCTCTTCGCAAGCGAGCAGCAGATCGCAGGAATAAAGGTAGAAGGCGCCGAGGTCTACAGCGGCGACTGGAATGCTGATGGCGAGCTCGACGCAGACGAGATAGCAGACAAGATTCGCAAGGAGTCTGTATATGATGCAGCGCATGTGCATGATGGAAATTATATCTAAGATATAGGGTGTTTAAAAAGAATATATAGTTAGTATAACAGGGAAGGGAAGGCAGAGATGCCTTTCCGTTCTTGTTTTT
>URJI01000007.1 GCA_900548215.1 uncultured Coprococcus sp.
ATTCTGTATGGAATACCTTTTGCTCTAAAACGGGTAAAAGCGATTATGAAATGTATGTAATCGCTGGCGGTTTTTATGATACATACACCGATAGCGGTATGAGCACAGGAACAAAGACCTTTAGAAGAGCACAAATAATATATGTTCTTGTACCGTCAAAGACGAAAGTGTGTTGGGGTCTTAATACTGAATATACAAATAAAGATGGCTTCTGGTCACAACATATAGTGTCAATAGTATCTGATGCTACTGATATGTTTGTATTTACTGCTGGCACTTGGAACGGTGACACATTCCGCTTTAACTCTTATGGATATTACTGTAATGGTGGTTCTAGTGGCATGAATAATATAAAATTTCCAACACATTCGTTTTCTGGTATTTACTGTCAGGTATCGACTGATAACAAAGATGGTTATGATGCACCGTTTACATTTACAAATATGGCAACTGTCAAGATATCTAACCAGAGTGATACCACTAACATGGTTAAATTTCTTAAAGGTGATAAGAGTGTAGCCACCAACGCTAACAGTTCATGGAAGGATGACCAGTTGGGTTGCGATTCATTTGGATGGGATAGCTTCGATTGTTCATTGACTCCAGAATCTGTTGGAGAAAATAAATTATATCGTTTTGTTGCAAAGTATAATTATGACTCTTTTCCTAAAATGATTTATGCACCTGAAGATTATCGGGTTTCTTTGCGTTGGACTCTTTCAGCTAAATATACTTTGAAGTCTGGGGTTATACAGGATAATCAATGGTCTTCTAATTATTTCTATTATGATTTAGACACATATAAGAGTGGTATGAATGTAACTGTTACAGATGTTAATTTTGAATCGGTTAGTATGGGATCTATATTATCTGGTTTTGATTTAACAACTTCTGTTATTGAATCTATTGCAGCTCTTTTAGGATGTGATGTTGGTGATATTATTGGTTGTTCTTCTTGTGATTTATATTTATCTGTAATGTTATGGAAAACTGGTTTTGGCGCTTCCTCTGATGTTCGATCTTATAAATGGGATTGTAAGACGTTAACTAAAACAGATTTAACACCAGATACTAAAGTTACTACTGAGGGTGAAGGAAAAAATAAAAAAGTAACTCAAGTTGTTGGTAATGACGGCGGCAAAACTGTAGTAAATGTTACAGTTAATGTGTCTGGTGGTGATGGCGGTTCTGGTGGTTCTGGCGGTTCTGGTGGTTCTGGCGGTGATGGTGGTTCTGGTGGTGCTGGTGGCTCAGGTGGTGCTGGTGGTGATGGTGGCTCTGGCGGTGGCTCTGGGACTGGTGTTGATGATGATAATTCAAAGTCATTTTGGAGTATCTTAAAAGGTATTGTTGCTTTCTTTAAAGCTTTACTTGATGGCAACGATGGTTTATTTCCTGTTATAGCTGCGTTTTTTAAATTTATACCGGCATCGTTCTGGACTGTTGTAATTGGTGCCGTTGTGATTATTGCTGTTATCTCAATATATAGGTTACTAAAGAAGTCATAAGGAGGTGTGCTGGTGATTGATTCGGTTAGTAAAATAGCGTCGGTTATCTTTTCCGCATTAACTTATAAATTTAATGCTGGTGATGTGTCATTTTCGTTATGGGATATTATTCTTACATTTTTAATATGCGGTCTTGTCGGTCTGTTGCTTTATTATTTTATTGTCAAAATAGCAGGTGGAGACGATTAAAAAAACAGGGTTTTTTTATTCCCCTGTTTTGTAGTATTTTATAAGTTTTTTTATCAGGAAATATATTAAAAATATGAATCCTGCAGGTATTGCAAGTACTAATATGATACTTAATATTGTTAAAAAAATGGTTAATGGTGTAGTTACTAACATTATGTTTTTTTCTCCTTTTTTATAATAAATAAATTATACATCTAAAAAAGAGTGATATTCAATACAAATATGTGTGAGGTGATTAATACGGATAAAGACTTGAATTCAATAATTACTTTGGCTTTTGCTTGTGGTGTTAGTCTATCTTTTAGTTATTGGCTGTATAAGATTAGAGGAGAACGCCCAGAAGATGAGAGAGGGTTATCTGCTGTATTTTTAATGGTGGGGGTATTGCTTCTGTTGCTTCTTGTTATTGATTATATATTATATGTGTGAGGTGATTAAGATGGGTTTTGAATTTCATAGGACGTTTAGTCTTTGCTTTTTGTGTACTTTGATTATTGTTTTTTGTTTTTCTTTGTGTTTTTGGCTTTAAGAAGAGGTGATAACATGACATTAGTATTTTTTGTAGTGTTTATGGTTGGCTCGCTCCAACTTATCAAAGAGTATAGAGAATTTAACGAGTTTAAACGTGATGAAGAATCTTTTAATGAATATAAAAACAAAGAAGGTGAATATCTTGAAAACAAAATACAAAGTGATGATTTTGACTGGTAGTGTATTGGTAATAGCTTTTTGTATGTGGAATATGTGGAACATTGGAACGGTGCAGGCTCAAACACTGATCACTACGCCTGTGAAGGTGGCAACTGCGGGTGATGCGGGGTTTTTGACGACCAGCAGAAATATAAATGACCTTTACAATGTCCTTGTCCTTATAGCTATTGAATTAATGTTCTGGATTGTTTGGAATATTGTTCGGACAGTGTCCAGAATATTGACTGATTTTAGAAAATTCTAGGAGGTGTAACATGAGCGATTTAATAATTGACATCTATTCTAACGGTGACTTATATATGATGGCTGCTAAGATCTTCACATGGATGATACTCTTGTTGTTTATGGCGGTGATACTCGGATGCCTGAGGGGGTTGAGACTATGAAATTACTAATAGCAACTGGCTTGATAGCGTTTATATATGTGTATGTGCCTATTATACCTTTCTGTATAAAGCACTTTTATCATATTGTTACTAATGGGGCGGTAGATATATACAAATATTTCAAATACAAGAAATATAACGAGTGTAAAGACTACGGTCGCATATATATGATTACTGCATACCGCAATAAAGTTTTTGGCAGCGGTAAAACTCTTGATATGACCATGGTCGCCCGCCGGATATTCAATAAATATGACGGTCTTCCGGTCTGGTCTGAATCTGAAAAGAAGTTTGTGACGCAGCATATACATTTGATATCAAATGTTGAACTTTTAGACGTGCCTTATACACCGTTTGTTTCCGCTGAACAGATGAAAAACGTTATCCAGGATGAACAGGATGTAACTATATTTGTGTTTGATGAGGTGGGGGCAATCTGGAACAGTAGAAACTACAAAGACAATATTTCCACAGAGCTGCTGAAACGGCTTTTGCAGGTGCGTAAAAACAAAATAGGTATTATATGTACTGCGCAGCGTTTTAAATTCGTTGATGCGCTTCTCAGGCAGATTACAGGGTCGCTATATTGCATTAATAAAACGTGGCGAATACTGTCCATCAGAGAATTTGACGCCGTAAGTTTTGAAAACTGCGACAACATGGATATGCTGAAGCCGCTTTCTAAGTCATTCAAATTTGTGTTTGATAGGGATTATGCAGCATATGACACCAGCGCAATAGTTGATGATCTGAAGAAAAAAGATATGCTCACGGATGCGGAGATCCTAGCCGCTCAGGGTGTAGTAGAACCCAACATAGATTTTGCTACAGGAATAAAAAAGCGTTACAGAAAACGCAAAAGGTAGTGTTGCGTGCGGCTTAAGCCGCCGCACACGCTCGGTAACTCATGCGTGCGCTTAACATGATGTAATGGTGCTGTTGGCAGAGTGATTCCATCACTCTGGTAATTATTGGTATGTCCTCAGTGCGTCGCCTGTCAAGGCCTAAAGGCTTTTAGCCGTGCCTTGACAGGTGGCGTGCTGTGGACTACGTGCGTGGAGGTGTTAAATGAGGTATATATTATCAATCTTCAATCAGCTGCTTAGATTAGCAAACAATTTAATAAGGCTATTAAGCCACCTTGTAAAGTAAAACTACTTTACGTGAAATCCCCTATGTCTAATAGTGGGATTTCATTTCCAAATGGAAAAATGAATAGAGGAGAAGAACTATATGAGGTACGGTCTTATTTACGAAAAAACAAAGTTTCAAGACATGGAAATAACATATAGTGTTGATATGGTTAGATATGCTTTTCAGTTTGATAAATTGGCATGTGATACCATTTCAAAGGATATGCAGGGACTGTATGATTATTTGGGTGACATCATAAGAACTGATCTATACAAGACATCAAGAGCATTTGCATATAGAGACTTGTTCACCTTTAGTTCAGATTATGACGATAGAGACAGCAGCGTTATAACTGTTGGAATTGGACTAAATGGAGTGAATAGGGATGATTGTTTTAAATGCTTCTTGGAATTTAACCCAAACAAGGTTGATGCGGATATACTGCACATGGTAGTTGATGCGTTATATCCAAACTGCACACGGCATTGGCTGAAACTTGTAAGATGGGACTTAGCTATAGATATTCCGGTTAAGAGGTCGCAAGCCTGTTTTTATAAGGACAGGAGAGATTACACATATCATAAAAGCGCACGCAAGGGTATTACTAGCTATCTAGGGCAGCGCAATAATGAGGGATTTACAAAGCTTTATGACAAAACAAAAGAAGCGGGACTTGCTGAGAATCTTACAAGGTTAGAAATTACTTTTGGTGAAGCTGATGTGCCTACAATGCCACAAGTGTATGTTGATACTAATAGCCAAGAAGAAATGATGCTTGGCTTGTCTGGTACTAACAGGGTCATAGCTCTATTACTAAACCAGCTTGATACAGGTGACTTTGAAACATATTATGGGATGCTCAACTATAAACTTAGAAAAAAGCTAGAACCATATGTGAAGCATGGGACAAAGCTTGAATATGACTTCAAAGTGATCTATGGTCTTATGATGAGGTTAAAAGAATTTGAGAAGACTTTTAACTTTAGTGGAGAATGGCACAACATAAAGATTATGGGCGAAAAAAGTCCATTTGACAAAGGAAACTAAACAAAGGGTGAGGGCATATCTATTTAAAAAATATGTGTTTTGCGAATAAAGGTAAACACAAAAAAATGTTGACAAGCAGAACTGTGCGTGATAGTATCCTAGGCATAGGGGGATATTTATTCGCAAAACTCAGGTTTTACGAAATATATATAGAAAACAACTATACGATATGCTATAATCATCAATGATATATAACAATTAACATTATAAAGAACTTGCTAAACTGTTAAAAGTTTAAACTATAAACATTGAACAGATAATATCTGTAAACATATAAATAACAGGTCACAGGAGGTTTACATACGATGGCAACGTCATACAGCAAACAAGTCGACGAAAACAACATATTATTACTTAGAGATATTCTTTCAGAACTTCCACAATATGTAACAATTGCATTCAGGGGAATTGAGCTAACTACATCCACAAGAACAAGACTCGGATATGCAAGGGATATAAAGATATTCTACGAATTCTTATGTGAACACAACCCATACTACAAAGGTAAAACTCCAATGGACATCAAGACCGATGATCTAAGCCGGCTTGAAGCTGAAGATATCGAAGAATTTTTGGATGCCATGCGACTTTATGAAAAAAACGGCCGGACTTATACAAATGGCGAGCAGGCTCTGAAACGGAAATTATCTGCGCTAAGAGTGTTCTTTGCCTATCTTTATAAGAATAACCGTATAAGTTCAAATGCAGCCGAAAAAGTCGATATGCCAAAGATACACGACAAAAAGATCATTCGTATGGAACCGAATGAAGTTGCCAACTTCCTTGACAATGTGGAATACGGCAACGGTCTTACAGAAAGGCAGAAAAAATACCATGAGAAAAACAAAGTCAGGGATCTGGCTCTTTTATCACTTATGCTCAGTACCGGAATGCGTGTGTCAGAGTGTGTTGGAATTGATATCAATGACGTAGACTTTGATAATATGAGAATAAAGATCTTGAGAAAAGGTGGTAAGGAAGCATACGTATATTTCAGTGATGAAGCAAGTGATGCTTTGATCGAATATCTGAATGAGCGGAAAAAAATGGTTGCTGAAAAAGGACATGAGAATGCTCTGTTTCTGTCAGGTCAGTTAAAACGCATTTCTGTCAGATCAGTTGAGAATATTGTCAAGAAATACTCTCTCTCCGCCGTCCCTCTTAAACATATAACGCCTCACAAACTCAGAAGTACATTTGGAACTGAATTATACCGGGCTACAGACGATATATATCTTGTAGCAGACGTTCTGGGACATACGGATGTCAATACCACACGTAAGCATTATGCAGACATGGACGAGGACAGAAAAAGGCGCTACAGGAATGAAGTCCAATTACGAGAAAAAAGAAATACAATCAATGCAGATTTGGATAAACGAATTTAGATAAGCAAGGAACGAGTAATTAACAATAATATATTTATGTAAACAACGAGGTAACTTATGAAAATACAGAAATTATTATCATACACAAGACGTGCTGTGACTGATTACAATATGATAAGTCCGGGAGACAAAATTGCAATAGGAATATCCGGAGGTAAAGACAGTCTGACACTACTCTATGCCATGGCTAAATTAAAAACATTTTACCCAATCCCATTTGATCTTGAGGCCATAACAGTTGATCTGGGCTTTGATGATTTTGACACATCCGGATTAAAAGAATACTGTGAATCTCTAGGTGTTAGATATACAGTCTGTAAAACTCAAATAGGTGAAATTATTTTCGATTATAGAAAAGAGCCCAATCCCTGCTCTCTTTGCAGCCGCATGAGAAAAGGCGCTTTTAATGATTGTGCAGCCAGCCTCGGATGTAATAAGATCGCATATGCTCATCATAAAGACGATGTGATAGATAGTTTTCTCATGTCTATGTTATATGAAGGCCGTATACACACTTTTTCGCCTGTTACATGCCTTGAAAAATCAGGCGTCACGCTCATAAGACCTCTTATTTACGTTCTAGAAGGCGAAATAAGAGCTTTTGCACGCACGAACGACCTCCCGGTATGCAAAAATCCTTGCCCTGCTGACGGCGTCACAAAGCGCCAAGAAAGCAAGACGATAATAGACGAAATTAAAGTCCATGTGCCAGATGTCAAGGACAGGATATTTTCATCAATTGAAGGTGCTGGGATTGACGGCTGGTCAAGACACAAAAATTGAGGCGCTAAAATCAAGACACTAAAATTAGGACACTAAAATTGAAACACTAAAATCAGGACACTAAAATTGAAACACTAAAATCAGGACACTAAAATTGAAACACTAAAATCAAGACTAAAAAAATACTTCCAAAGCATCAGATCGTTATATTCTTCTGTATGCTTTAGAAGTATTTATATCACAATGCAGCCACATCACTGACTACTTTCGATCAATAGTTATTGACAATATCATATAGGAGATCTATTGTCTTATCTATACCATACTTAGATGTATTGATACAGATATCATATCCTTTCATCTCACCCCAGCGTTTGGATGTATAGTAGTTGTAATATGAGGCTCTGGCTTTGTCTTCCTTCTTTATCATGTCTTTAGCCTTTGATTCGCTGATATTGTATTTCTTTGCAATTCTGGAAACTTTGTCTTCCATGTCAGCATATAAGAATACATTCACCACATTGTCCAAGTCTCTGAGAGCATAATCTGCGCATCTTCCCACAAATACACAAGATCCATTTTTCTCTGCCAGATTCTTGATGGTGTCAAATGCGGCCAGAAATACTTTATGATTAAGAGGTAGTTCTGTAGAATTGCCGAATCCTAGTGAATAAGGATCCATGACGAGCGAATATAAAAAGCTGTTCGTAGGCTTCTCATCAAAACTGTCAAATATCTCTTCACAAATACCACTATCTTTGGCGGCTTCCTTCAAAAGCTCTTTATCATAGAATGGGATATTCATCTTCTCAGCGAGAGCTTCTCCAATTTGTTTTCCGCCACTTCCAAATTGTCTGCCTATAGTTATAATCTTTTTTTCTGCCATAGTAACCACTCCCATCTTCTTATATGTCAAAATTATATTGCCAGTATTCTATAACTTATGTACAAAATACTTAAAATCTACTATGTCTTATTATAACATTTATACAATAAACTGTAAATAAAAAAGTATAGACAATTCTACGTTTGTTATGACAATTGTCTATACTTGTTTCGTCTAAATTTCTCTAAGTATGGATATCAGCTTTTCGAAATAACCTGGCAGCGCTGCTGTAAACTCCACATATTCACCTGTTGACGGATGTATAAATCCAAGAACACCGGCATGCAGGGTTTGTCCCTGAAGCTTAAACGGACACTTTTTAGGGCCATACACTTCATCTCCAAGGATTGGGTGTCCAAGTGAAGCCATATGGACTCGTATCTGGTGGGTCCTTCCAGTTTCAAGCTGACATTCAATATATGTATACTTACCGCCGAATCTCTCAATTACGTGATAATGGGTTACTGCTCTTCTGCCATTTCGTGTATTGACAGCCATCTTCTTGCGATCCTTCGGACTTCTGCCAATCGGTGCATCAACAGTCCCATCATCTGCGGTTAAATTGCCATGAACAATAGCATAATATTTTCTTGTGATGTTGTGTTCATGGAGTTGCTCTGACAAAATTCTATGTGCAGCATCATTCTTGCAGACAACAAGTACGCCTGTTGTATCCATATCTATCCTGTGAACAATTCCAGGCCTGATTTCACCGTTTATTCCTGACAGCGAATCACCAAAATGATACATAAGTCCATTTACAAGTGTGCCGCTATAATGTCCAGGTGCGGGATGAACTACCATCCCTTTTGGTTTGTTTATCAATATGACATCATTATCTTCATATATGATATCAAGAGGTATATTCTCTGGAACAATCTGTATGTCTATAGGATCCGGTACAGATATATCTAATATATCTCCGTTTTTTATGTTGTAACCAGGTTTGGACTTTTTTCCATTTACCAATATGAGATCATCATCAAAAAGCTTCTTGATAAATGACCGTGAGTAATCCTTGAAATATTCGCTCAAAACTTTATCTATCCTGCGGCCGATCCACTCATTACTGGCCTCAATATTAAACTCTTCCATAAATATATCCTGTCTGAAATATTATTGTCTGAAACTACCTGCCTATTATATCTGATAATTCTTCATCTTTATATTTGAAAAGTATGAGAATTACGATAACCACAAAACTACATGTGACAAAAATATCAGCAACATTGAATACAGGAAAATTAATAAGGCAGAAATCAAACATGTCTACTACATATCCCCTGACTATTCTATCGATCATATTGCCAATAGCACCTGCAATCAAGAATATCAATGTTATCCTTAAAGGTGTATATTTACCATCATCACGTTTGGCGAGTCTGAAATATAAGTACATTGAAGCAATGAGTATAATGCATGTTATGATCAGAAGAAACACAATCTTACCAGAAAAACTTCCCCATGCAGCACCCCGGTTTTGCACATAATTCAGTTGAAATACGCCATCTATAATCTTCTTTGTCTCACCTACGACAAAACTACTTGATATAGCATATTTAACAATTTGATCAAATGCTGTAAGCAGAATAACAGCTATGATTGCAAGTAGTATTCTTTTTTTCATGAAGTACCTCCAATAAAAAAGTAATCTGTGAATTTACTGCCATTCAAAAGCCTTTCTCATATCGTCGGCAGTTACATTTGTGTTGATGTATGCATCACCTATCTTGTGAAGAAGGATAAACTTGATCTTGTCACCTATCATCTTCTTATCATTTCTGGTATAGTCGATAACCTCATCGATATTTACAGGGTGCTCCTTTAGCGTAGGAAATCCAAACAGTTCAAAGGCATGTATGATCTGGTCAAGTTCCTCCCTGGTTATATCCCCATTGTTATATGAAATGATCGAAGCAAGACAGCATCCGAGACCCACACAGGCCCCGTGACTTAGTTTCAGATCAAGATATCTCTCTATGGCATGTCCAAGAGTGTGTCCGAAATTGAGCAATGCACGCTCCCCCTTTTCTGTAGGGTCGTTCTCAACCACAAGTCTCTTTATGTTACAACTGGTACGTATCATATAAGTCAGAACATCTGTATCACCAGCCATGATAAGTTCCCGGTTTTGAAGCAGCCAATCAAAATATGCTTTATCCTTTATAAGACCATGCTTTATTATCTCTCCCATACCGGATACAAACTGCTCATTATCAAGCGTTTTAAGTGTTGATACATTAATATATACAAGTTTTGGCATATGGAAAGCACCAACCATATTCTTATAAGAGTCAAAGTCAACTCCAGTCTTTCCACCTATACTGCTATCTACCTGAGCAAGAAGGCTTGTTGGAACCTGAATAAAATCAATTCCTCTGAGATATGTAGCCGCAGTAAAACCTGTGATATCTCCTGTCACTCCACCACCAAGTGCAATGAGGAGATCCTTTCTATCAAACTTTGCCAATATAAGCTTCTCATATATCATCTTAACCGTATCAAGGTTCTTTTGTGACTCTCCGGCTTCAAATACTACAGAAATCAATTCTTTGCATTTTCCACTTAGCTGATTGATTATCTCATCAAGATAAATACGTGCAACATTACTTTCAGTAACAATACACACCCTTCTATCAGCAATTCCCTGTCCGGCTAAAAGCTCAGGCAGGGAATTAAAATCGTTTGCAAAGAAAATGTCATAGATTGGTTCATCATTTTTATGAACAGTAAGTATATTATCCATATAAACATTCTCCTATTATATTTTTCTATCTTATAAAGAAATCTGTATTATCATCGTTCAGTCTTCATAGATTTAATTTCCAAACGGATTTACAAATGACTTTCCACCCAGATTCTTAGTGTACACAGACGAATCACTTGTAACACTTCCGCCACCGCCACCAAGAGTGGAATCACCCATGGATGAACCACTGCCGGAACCAAGAGTTGACTCTTCACGCCCCTGAGGATCACCATCATATGAACCCATAAATGCACCGCCATTAGATACATTTTCAGATGATGGAGCATATGTAGCAGATGAGACCTCCTGGCTCAGTACCTCGTCGAAATCAAGCCCCATCTCCTCGTTTATAGGATTTTGAGCAAGGAAATTCATATGGGATTCCATAAGCTGTCTAAACGCACAGACATAATCCTTATATTGCTGTTTGATTCCATCGATACTGGACTCTATACGCTCCAGTTCCTCTCTGGCTTCAAGGACAATATTGTTTGCCTTTATCTTTGCATCATTCTCTATAAGCTTTGCTTTATCATTTGCATTTTTTGTAGCTTCCTCTGCATTCTTCTCAGCAAGCATAAGAGATTTCTGAAGCTTTGATTCTGTTGTTCTGTAATGAACAAGACTGTCTGTAAGCGTTTTTACCTGATTTGTAAGATCTGCATTGGATTTGTAGAGTTCGGTGTAACTGAGAACCACCTTGTCAAAAAATGCATCTACATCTTTTTTTGCATAACCCATTCCATGAGCAAATTTTTTCTGTTGTAAATCAACTGGTGTAAGCATATGTAATCCCCCGTAAATAACACATATTAGTAAGTTGCCTTACTTGTAAGAGGTTCTCCCTGAATAGATCCTCCTGCCAATTCCTCCCTTAAATCACCAGACACATATGTTCCATTAGGAGTTGCAAGGAATATATTTCCTGATATCGCCTGAAACAGACCGTCCACAGCATAACTTGCACCACCAATGAAATCAGCAATTCTTTGCGCAGTTGGAAGATCAAGATCCTCCATATTGATAACAATGATCTGTCCTCTGTTAAGATGATCAATGATCATCTGTGCATCATCAAATTCATCAGGTTTGATGACAAACACCTCACTATCATCAGAAACTCTTCCAGCTCTGCCGTTTATTGAGACAAGCTTTCTTCCTGACGCATTTGATGAGCTGTGCGACTGAGATGTACTCTTTATCCTCTGGTTGTTGTCTGACTTATATTTGCTGAATGACTTGAGTGGCGAAGTCTTCGTCTTTGATGTCACTGAAGGTTCATCGTAATCATCATCGTCATCATAATCAGAATCTACACCGTTATCATAATCATCATCTTCGTAATCTTCTTCCTCTTCATCAAACAAATCATCATCAAAGTCTTCATCGCTTGAATCATTTAATTTGAAATAATCAAGAAAACTTTTCTTTGCATTTCCCTTTGCCATGATTGTTCTCCTTTAATCTATATATTATAATTTCTGGCACCAAATATACCTGTGCCTACTCTTACCATAGTTGCTCCTTCTTCCACAGCAACCTCATAGTCGTTTGTCATACCCATTGACAAGACGCTCATGTCAATATTATCAATGCTTTTAGATTGTATGTCAAGAGATAAATCCCTTAATTTACGGAAATAGATTCTGTTGTCCTCTGGATCATCGACAAAAGGTGCAATTGTCATAAGCCCTCTGACTTTTATATGAGGCAGGTCTTTTATCTGCATTAGAAGCGGAAGAACCTCTTCACATGATAACCCAAACTTGGATTCTTCCTGTGCAACATTTACCTCAATAAGTATGTTTACTGTAACATTGTGTTTTGCAGCTTCTTTTTCAATTGTTTTTGCAAGATTGAGAGAATCAACAGAATGTATCATACATACTTTATCGACAATATACTTTACCTTATTTGTCTGGAGATGTCCGATCATGTGCCAGTTTACAGGTTTTGATATATTCTCATACTTATCTACAAGCTCCTGTACTTTATTCTCACCAAAATCAATCGCATCTGTTTTCTCCAGCAGCTCTTCTATATCTGAGAGCGGTTTAGTCTTACTGACTGCTATCAGCGTAACTTCCTCCGGCGAACGGCCGATCTTTTCACAGGCTCTTACTATATCTTCGTGTACTTTTTCATAGTTCTCTTTGAGCATATACATTCATCTCCTAAACATTTGTAATCAATATATAAGATCTCCCTCTTTCATGGAGCTGCCATCCAGCAATATTCTGTCATATCTGGATATTCCATACGAGAGATTAGGTTTTACAATACAATAATCATCGCCCGATACAATTACCTCTATTCTTCTGAACTCTGCAGTTCCTCGTGAAACACAGAGAACACCACTCATGGTATACTTTGCTGCCGTGGCAACTGAAAATGTATCTTTTGATTTATTCTTCTGGAGTACAGCGGAAGAATCTATGTCAGCGGGGTCAACATAACAGAATCTGTTGTCTGTAAAAAATATAGTAGGTGATATCTGCTTTACAGATGTCTTTCCTAAACTGTCTGTTACAATCTGATTAAAGTGATCCATATCTGTGTCACCACTTCCTCCTGTCAGATAATCCACAGGTATCATATAAACATCCTTTGTAATTATGGATGACTGTGGAATCTTAAGACCGTTTGACTCGTCAAACATGAAGTTGATGTCCAGATATCTCTCATTTACATATTGGGCGATGTATTTATTAAATTCAACCACAATGTAATAATATCCATCTTTTTCAATTTTTTCATAAGTCGTACTTATGCGGCGGCTTGAATCATTGATTGTAAATGAAGCATATTCGTTTTGGGTTACTTTGTCATATTCTTCCTTACTGAGGAATATGGCTATCTGCCAGTTCTCATCATCTACAAGTTTGCAAACCGGCTCTCCGGCTTGTATGGGATTTTCTGATTTGAGGGTCTGCTTCGTGTACACAGTTTTGTCAAACATATCAGGACTCAGATTCTTTATGTCTGCATTCTCAAAACCATCCTGATAGTATGTGACAATCCCACTGAAAGCAGCCTTCTGCCCGGCAAGTGCAACAGTACCATTGCCATTATCCACCTGTTCTAGAGCAAGTTCCTCATATAACTCAAGCAATTTATTATCTATGCTTGTTTTAAAATTGTACACGTCGCCAAATGATGATTCTGAAAATCCTGTTTTGAACATCTTAATCTGTTTTGTTATATTCTTATAATCATCACTTGTAAGCAGGGATTCTCCATTTTCCTGCATATTGTTCATGACAGCCTGCATCGAACCCGTGCTGTCTATGGCATATATATTTGCTCCTTTTGAAACCTTCTCGCCATCCCTGATATAATAACAAGGAGTCCCTGTAGAAGCTGCTGTAACTATCGTCTCTTTCCGGACAGCAAGCCCTGTGGCAGTAAAATCCGTATCATAAGTACTCTGTTCGACGGTGAATACAATGGGATCTGAGTCATTCACATATGCTACAACTCTTATGAGTATATATATAAATACTAAAGTAAAGAGTAATGTTCCAAATCCCGGCATTTTGAAATGAGGAAAATTAATTTTTATTTTATCCTGTTTTTTCTTTATCGTCGCCATTAAGTATCTCCTTACATAGAAAAACTGCCTCAGGCAGTCTTTCTTTAATACTATAGGGTATATAAGGCGGCCAGTATCTTATAATGCCGCAACAACACAATCTCTGTAATGTTCTGGAACATCATTCACATCAGTTGCCAGACATATTACTATATCTACATTAAACATATCTGAGATATTCTTTATTTCGTCCAGAGCTTCAACAATATGTGACTCACCAACATAGGCAACAGTTTTAAAATTGTCTATATATATCTTTTCAATATCTGAGTTCTGTGAGATTATGCCTCTTATAAATCCAGTAAATGCATCAAGTTTGCTTATTCCATAACTTGTACAATTTATCATCTTCACTCTATTACTGAGCTCATACAAATGTTTGTTGTTATTATCAAGGAAAACAACAGTTCCAGCCACAACTTTAACTTCATTGTTAACCATATTGATCAATGCTTTAGTTTTTCCTCTACCCTTATCTCCTGTAATAATGTGAATCATCTTTTCTGCCTCCTGAATTTTCATGTTATGATTTATACAAATATGTGTCGTCAAATGAATTCAAAATCCTGACGAAACATTATTTTGCCAAGTTTATCAAATCAGTCATAGCGCTGTAAAGAGCCTCTTTACCATCAGCTCCCGCTACGATAGCAACATACTCATCTCCTGTTGTGTCGTTCTGAAATTCCATGATAAGACAATTGAGAGCCTCCTCTGTTGTACCAGTCTTCCAGGAACCGATAGAATATCCTTCCGGCATGGTTATCTCACCTGTCAGGAATTCATTCGTTGGTTCAATTTCAACTATCTGTTCAGCACCATCTGCATCAGTGTATGTAAAATTATATGTTGTCAATGAATCTATCATGTATGCCAGATCATGTTTTGAAAATTCTTTGATGATCAGGTATAAGTCATACGCCGTTGTATAATGATTATCTGAATGCAGTCCATGACAATTCTCAAAATGTGTATTGGTTGCTCCTATCTGTCTTGCCTTTTCATTCATCATATCACAAAAAGCTGACTCACTTCCTGCTATAAGCTCAGCCAGAATAACTCCACAGTCGTTGTACGATGTGATCATAAGACCATATAGAAGGTTCTTGACTGTTATTTTGCAGCCACCAACCAGATCACTGGCCATGGCATCCCAATCGTCAAATGTCACTTTTCGGTTAAGCGTGACTATATCATCCAGCGATATCTGACCACTCTCTATACTCTCCATCACAAGTATGCCTGTCATGATCTTGGTCATACTTGCCGGATATATCTTTCCATGTACATTGTGTGCAACTATGGGACTCTTAGATGTATCATCCAGGAGCATAGCAGCATATACATTGTGATAGTTTGCATCATTCAGTTCTTCGTCTTTGGCCACAACAGCATCATCCTGCGCCATTCCAAGTGATCCATACACAGGAAGCTCAGGTATGACTCCTATATCAAGCTGCTTTTCAGCTGTAAATGTTTTGCTGCCACAGCCGGTGAGCAATAATATAGTACACATCAGAACAACTGATAACATTCTTCTCTTGAACATGCCTGTTCGGGTATGTCTAAACATAATTAAACCTCCATGAATGCGCTAATCAAGCGTAAACACAATTTAAACCTACTTATAGAACTCTCTCCAATCGAGATCACCTCTGTCAAGGGCAAGAATAAGAAGCTCTGCAGTTGCAAGATTTGTTGCAAGAGGAATGTTATGTGTGTCACAAAGCGTGAATATATTGTTTATATCCGGCTCGTGATTCTTCGGATGAAGCGGATCTCTCAAAAAAATGACCATATCTATATCGTTGTTCTCAATCTGTGATCCGAGCTGCTGTTCGCCACCCAGATGTCCGGCAATATATTTGTGTACAGTAAGATTCGTTACCTCTTCAATGAGTCTTCCCGTTGTACCTGTTGCGTAGAGCTCGTGCTTATTAAGTATGCCCCTGTATGCTATACAGAAATTCTGCATCAGTTTTTTCTTGGCATCATGTGCTATCAAACCAATATTCATGAAAATCCTCCTAATACTTTTTCTTTTGCAAATTTATGTTGAGTACCATTCCCATTCCGGCACATAAACTCACAAGAGAACTAAGACCGTAACTGATAAATGGAAGCGGCAAACCCGTATTCGGAAGTATGGAAGTTGCAACACCTATGTTGATAAACGCCTGTATCGAAACCAGCGCTGCCATACCAGTTGCTATATACATTCCTTTTTTATCGCTGGAACGCCTAGCAATCCTAATACATTGTAACACTATGAGCAGTAAAATTGCAATAATAATAACACTGCCTATGAAACCTAATTCTTCACCTACAGCTGAGAAAATGAAGTCGGTCTGCTGCTCTGATACAAGATTTGTATCCTTTACTGTAGCAACATCCGAGCTGTTGATTCCTTTTCCGGTAAGCTGCCCTGAACCTATAGCCATAATGGAATTGTTCTGCTGATCCTGAGTTGATCCATACTCACTTCCATACATATGACCGAGAATACGGTTTCTCTGATAGGTACTTAGTATCTGAGGCAGATTTTCCTGCTGTATATACCAAAAAAAGCCACCAAAACAAGGTATAAGGATCAGAACAGCAATCCCTATAAGCTTGAGACTAAGTCCGCCAATAAATATCGCCACAAAAAGTGTTGCACAGATACATATGGTGGTTGACAGATCCGGCTCAGCAAATATAAGTCCTATAGGAACAGCCAGAAAAACAGCAAGTTTCAACAGAGTCTTCAGTGTATTAAGATCGTCTGAATGTTTTTCCAAAAATACAGCAGTACATATGATCAATATGATCTTCGCAAACTCGGATGGCTGGATCGTAAATGAATCTGATATGGCAAACCATCTGCTGGCACCGTGTGAATCAGAACCAGAACCTATAACAAGAACAAGTCCAAGCATCACGATATTTGCAATATAAAGTGCCATATAATATTTACATATAAAATTGTAATCTATAAGCGATACTATGATCATTCCCAATATGCAGACGCCAGCACCAATAAGCTGTTTCGTAAGCTTTGTTCCATCTACGCTTACAATTATAACCGTTCCAAATGCTATGGCTGCCATTATGAACAGCAGTAGTTTAAAATTGTAATCAAGTATACTGTACTTTCTTTCATCCTGATTAAGACTGAATTGTTTTAAGTTCAGATGATCTTTCTTCAATAGCTTCATAATCCTCAGATCCTTGTCCTGTTTTTATGTATGTATATTTGTTATTTATCTCTTTTCTATCAGATGCTTCAAGTGGTATATAGGCTACAAGCATCTTTTCCTTGACCTGTATGTCTATGTCTGTCTCTCGTATGTTTATATATCGCTCCAATTCGCCTTTTATAGTGGATCTCATCTCATCAAGAAAATCCGGGTTACACCCAATCCTGTCGGATGCAAGTATACTTATAAGACGCTCTTTCGCATAACTGCCTGTGTTATATAAATATATTCTGTTCATGAATACGCCCCCTTTATTCAAGCTCTCTTGCGCTTGAATAAAGTGCGCAATGACCGTGTTCTTCCTCCATAAAAGTCTTCTACTTCAAGGGAATCATTAACTATCTTTCTGCATATGCTCATATATGAATGTCCAGATCTTGAATTGTTACACACAACAGGTTCACCTTTGTTTGTCGATACGACGATATCCTCGTCATCAGCTATGACTCCAAGCAGATCAACAGCCAATATATCCACCACATCATCGGCAGACATCATATTTCCTTTCTTTACCATGTCATATCTTATTCTGTTGACGATAAGATGCTGGCGTTCTATTCCATAAGCTTCAAGCAGACCTATTATTCTATCTGCATCCCTTATGGCGGATACCTCTGGTGTCGTCACAATGATGGCTCTGTCAGCTGCGGCTATGGCATTTTTAAACCCCTGTTCTATGCCGGCAGGACAATCTATGATTATGTAATCATATTCTTCCCTAATCTCATCCACAAGTTTGACAATCTGTTCTGGCGAGACAGCGTTTTTGTCTCTGGTCTGTGCACATGGCAGCAGAAACAGGTTGTTGTAATTTCTTGCCTTTATGAGAGCCTGTTTGTAACGGCAGTTTCCTTCTATAACATCTATCAGATTATAAACGATACGGTTTTCAAGGCCGAGAACAACATCCAGATTCCGGAGACCTATATCTGTATCTATCATAACAACACGATTGCCAAGGACTGCAAGTCCTGTTCCAATATTTGCCGAGGTCGTGGTCTTACCCACGCCGCCTTTGCCCGATGTAACAACAATAACTTCACACATAAATATGACCTCCTGTCAAGCATCAGCCCGTTTAAATTTGCTTACGCAAGGACTGACTCCATATTTTCGTTTTCATAGAAAAACGAAACAATAAAATACTTATTATCATATGTATGTTATATTGATCGTATTGCCATCATTTGCAGCTATCATAGGTGACGCAGAATCGCCCTTTATCTTTGGTGAAAATATTCGTGACTGACCTATCTGTATCATACGCGGAATCATGTGCATCGCCATGATAAAGCTCCGCTCTGATGAAATGCGTCCAGCCACTGCAGTGCCAGCCAATTCCCCGACAACAATAATGCTCTTACCGGATATCACTTTTGCATCCTTTGAAACATCGCCAAGTATGATCACATTACCCTTTATCTCCAGCGTCTGTTTTCTCCCAAGATCGCCTCGGAAAATATAGGGCTTCTCTATGCTCTGAACATCCACCGTATACGGTATATAATGTTTGTCCGGACACATCTGTTTCACGGACACCAAATCAGCCTCTCTTTTGTCTTTTTTATATTGAATGTCGTCAGTCTTTATTATAAAGCTGACATTGACCATATCAATATCATTTAAAAATTGTAATATTTCTTCAGTTTCGTCATGTGATAGGGACGTACCTTTAAACGCCACATATACAGATCCACATTTTTCAAATGCCCTGATATTTCTCAATATCTTTTTGTATAACTCAGAACAGATATCCTGTACAGACATACATTCCGGTATATACACAGCTATGCCTGATCTATCTGCCTTTATTGATAATCTGTCTATCCTACCATCCATACCATCTGCTCCTGTCTGAATAATCTCACTCACAGGTTCTGTGATATATCATAGGTATATTAATCTGACATCTGGTTGTTACCAGTTATATCAAGTGTATCAAGTTTCTCCGGATCATACATGTAGGCATATATCATTCCTGCAAGCTCCTCTGCATTACCGGATGTGTATCCATGAGGAATTACACAAGTGACACTGACTTCAGGATTATCGTATGGAGCAAATGATACAAAGAGCGCGTGATCCGGTCTTGTTGTATCCTCCTCCGCTGTACCTGTTTTACCAGCGACTTCCACATTTATCTGATTTATAAGGGCTGACGAACTTGTATGATCCCTTACCATCTGTCTCATACCCTGTTTGATGACAGCCCACTGGCCGGATGTGAGATCTACTTTGTTCTCAGGGACATTGTCACTCTCATACACTACTCTGCCATCAACATTCTTTATCTGATTAATAAGTGTAAGGTTATAACAGTTACCCTCATTTGCAATAGTAGTAACGTATCTCGCAAGCTGGACTGGAGTATAATTGTTAGTACCCTGACCAATTGATGATCTTACAGCATCTGTGTCAGAGACATGTGGATCCATCTCCTCTATCTCCACTCCGGATTTTCTGTCAAGACCAAACAGTGAAGCATACTTCTGCAGCTTGTCTATACCCTGGGCATCCTGATATACGCCCTTGGAATCAGTGGCCAATCTGTATCCAACCTCAAAGAAATATCCGTTACATGATACCTCGATGGCCTCCGCAAGTCCAAGCGTTCCATGTCCACTTCTGAGCCAGCATGCAGGTGATGGAACGACCTTTGAGAATGTTCCATAATCAGTTATAGCTGAACCAACATCTATAACTCCCTCCTGAAGTCCGGCTGCAGCAACTAGCATCTTGTATGTTGATCCAGGTGCTGTACGCTGCATTGTTGCACGGTTGTACATAGGAGTTGTCTTATCCTCTGTAATCTTGGCATAATAATCAGGATCAATTACATTTGTAAGCTTGTTATTGTCGTAACTTGGATAGGTTGCAATCGCCCTGACAGTACCGTTTGAAGGATCTGTCACCACTATTGAACCGGAACACGGGTCAAGTGCCAGCATGGCAGGGGTAATCTCAAGCTTTTTTATCTTTCTATACATGAACTCATATCCACCTATAGTGCCAGATGCAAATGCATCGTAATCCTCGTCTGTTGTACTATTTAGCACACCCTGGTCGTATAACAGGTAGATTACCTGTGAACCTGTTATTTCCCCAGATAATATCATATATTTAAACACAAGTTTGTCGAAATCGGTATCATCCTCAAATTCTTTGAGTACATAATCTACTACTACGTCGTATATTTCGTCTGTGTCATAATAATCACTTTCAGCCTGTATATCCTTGATGTTTATGGTACCCTGGCTTATGCAGTACTTGAGGTATTCATATAGTGATATCTTGTTGTTGACATAGTCATTGTATGTCTGACTCTCTTTGTCTACAGAACTGCTGTCATATATACCATCCGCACTCAGAGTCTCACATATGAATTCCATATAATCCTTATATTGATCTGACAGGTTATAGAGCTCTGTATGGCTGTTCTTTAATATATCCGCCAAATTACTCAAAGTATATTGCTTGCTGGAAACAAATGTGTTATAGACTGTTTTTTCACTGTCAGTGGCATTCGCAGCATTTAGTGCTTTTATGTCAATGATATTGTTCTCAAACAGAGCCGAATAAACATCAGTGATAGGGATATCTTCTTTCTCAGCAGCATAATTTGTATTTTTCAGATTTGTCAGTATGATGTATGAAAGCTCTTTTTCAAGAGCATTGTAGCAATACTTCTGCAGATCGGAATCTATTGTCAGATATATATCATTTCCCGCAACAGAATCCTTGCTGTCTATAACCTCGAGAACCTTACCCATGTTGTCAACGTACATCTTCTGGAAACCATCAACACCTCTGAGCTGTTCCTCATATGACTGCTCCAGACCTAACTTACCGACCATATCATTTGCGCTGTACTGCTGGTCCTCATCAAGTTTGGAATTGTATTCCTCCATCTCCTCGTTGGAGATGTTTCCAATGTAACCGATGATATGGGCGAAGTATTCTGCGTCGTTATACACTCTGTTTGACTCTATGTTCACATCCATGCCGAGCAGGGTGTCCTTATTCTCCATGATAGCCGCATAGCTCTGCTGGCTTATGTTGTTCGCAATGTCAACAGTCATATACTGCTGGTATCTGTTGAGCCATACCTCATATCTGACCGCAAGTATCTTCAGTGCATACGCATCAGAATATTCATTCGACACATTAAAAAGCTCATCACTCTTCATATAATCAAATACTTCCCGTGCAGTCGCATTCTTTTGCTTGTCATCAAGGCTGTCGACAGAACTTGCGCCAAATACATTCATGTAAAATGTATTGAGCTGTGCACCGCTGATGGTAAATTTCATATTGCTGGATGAATCCAGCTTGATCGGAAGATCAACGGACAGACTGTCACCGTTCTGCTCAAGTATAAGTATGGTCTTGTACACGATCTCATTTCTGAGCTCATTCTCTGTGGTATCTTTCTTGGCAGCAGCCTCAGAGAGATCCGCATTACTTGTAAAGCTTAAATTATATGACGATTTGTTGTAGGCAAGGAGCTTTCCGTTGCAGTCATATATCTTGCCTCGTGTAGCCTTAACGGATACGGTTTTTTGAGATTTATATTGGAAATTAGACTGATATTTCTCTCCATTCACAATCTGAAGATAGAACAGTCTGTATACAAGAACGCCAAATAGGCACAGAAAAAACAGCGTTACATAGAACAATCTGCTCTTCAGCTTTTCAACGATAAAGTCCTTAACTATCTCTAATATGTCTCTGATCATTATGTCTCACTTCCTTTTTCAGCACGTTTAAGCCTCTTGTTTATAAATACAAAGAACTTAAACAATATCATGGTAAGGATGGCTGTATATATCATTTCCGGCAGGATGATGTCCTTCATATACAGTCCGAAATTCAATCTGTTTCTGAGTACAAAGAAAATTATATATGTCATGAAGTTGAATACAAAATCATCCAATGTCACTATAATGATAGGCAGAAGAACATCCTCCACAAGATAAAGTCTGTGGAAGAATCCATTACAGTAACCTATAAGCATGTAGACTATCATAAATGGTCCAACTGCAAATCCAAAATACAGGTCATAGAAGAAGCCGCAGAAAAAACCTACGAGCATTCCTTCCTTTCTACCTCTCATAAGGCCAAATGAAACCGTGAGAATGAGCAGCAGATTTGGGGTTGCACCTGCTATCTCAATAAATGGAAATAACGCAGACTGCAGAACAAAGCATATGATGATCAATATTCCTAGTGTGATAATTCTTCTCAATATTTGTTACCTTCTTAACGATTATATACAAAATTATTCTGATACTGTCTTCTTTGTGTCAAGTATAACCAGCACTTCCTGTATTTTGCTAAAGTCACATGCAGGGGTAATATATGCCGTCTTTGTCAGGTTATTTGAATCCTGTTCTATCCTTGTGATATAACCAATGTTAAGTCTTGACATATATTTACTTGACACATATGACGTAACGATCTGGTCTCCCACACTTACTTCTGAGTCTTTGTCGATATTCTGAGCAACCAGGTATCCATTTTCATAATTGTTTACACTTCCCTCCACGTTGCAGATTGTCTCAGATGGAAGTATCATGCCATTTACATTTGATGTGTCATCTATTATCGAGCGTATCTTGGAATAGTCAGAACCTGCTTCCGTCACAATACCACAAAGCCCATTGCCGTAGAGAACATTGCAGCCTTCTTTCACGCCATCATCAGTTCCCTTGTCAATGTAAAACACATCAAACCAGCCTCCTGTATCTTTTGAAATAACTCTTGCGGCAGTTTTCTTGTAATCTTCATACTGACCGTCTAATTCATAGAGTGCCTGAAGTCTCTCAAGCTCATATGAATTCTGCTGATAAGTGTCGAGCTGCTTCTGAGTTTTTTCAAGCTTGCTTTTCAGATTCTCGTTCTCCTTGAGAAGCTCATCATAATTCTGAAAAGCATCAGTCTTACTCTGTACCCATCTTCCTATAGTGTTGACGCCCTTCTGCATAGGCTGCACAAACGTGTTTGTAAATTCTCTGACAGGAGTAAATACTCCACCCGCAAAAAGGGATGTCAGCATCAGAATCACACATAGTCCTGTTAATCCCAGTAAGAAGTATCTTGGCGTGATCTCTATTCTTTTTCTGTTTCTGTTTCGTCTTCGTCTCATCTTATAATTCCTCGCTCAGCTAAGCTGACATAACAATTATTTCCCAATATTATATGATCAGATAACTCTATCCCTATCATTCTCCCCGCACTGCTGACACGATCGGTTATCTCTATATCCTGCCTGCTAGGCGATGGATCTCCCGACGGGTGATTGTGTACAAGTACGATGTATACGGCGTCAAACTTCAGAGCCGTGGTGAACACTTCCCTCGGTGAGAGAAGTGAACTGTTGACAGTTCCCTCAGAGAGTCTTACATCCTTGAGAAGCTTATGCTTTGAATCAAACATAAGTATATACACATATTCTTTTTCAAGATAACGTGTATTCTCCATAAAATAATCTGCAATGCTCTGGGGAGATTCAAATGATATGAACGGCTTCAGGGATGCCTTTGCCATTCTCTTCGATATCTCAGCAAGACATTTCATCTGTATGGCTTTAACCTTGCCGACTCCGCTTATATCTTCAAGCTCCTCTGTTGTGAGATAATTGAGTCCCACTATCCCTTTATGTATGGGATGTGCATCAAGAATCCTGTATGCAGTGGACAACGCATTTGCCTGACGGCTGCCGGTCCTTAATATCACGGCAAGCAGCTCAGCGTCAGACAGTATCTCCACTCCATATTTGTAGCTCTTTTCGTAAGGTCTCTCAGTCTCTGAGATTTCCTTCATGATAATCTTGTGATTATCTGCATTTTTCTTTGTCATAGTCATATATTACATACCTCCTTCACGCCTCTCCAAACGCACAGAGTATATACATGGCTCTGACCAACTCATTAATCTACCATACTATAAGATTTTTTTCTACCATTTTCTGTAATGACATTATTATGCCGTACTTTGCATGTGGATATGTAAGTCCCCCCTGAAAATATACTGCATATGGCGGACGCATAGGCGCATCTGCCGAAAGTTCGATGGATGATCCGGATACAAATGCTCCCGCGGCCATGATAACAGGTGAATCATATCCCGGCATATCCCATGGTTCAGGTCGCACATAGCTGTCCACCGGTGCAGCAGCCTGTATTCCCTCACAGAATGCAACAACACGTTCCGGAGTCTGAAGTTCAACAGCCTGTATTATGTCATATCTGTCCTCTGTGCTGTCAGGTACAGCCTTAAAGCCCAGGCCCTCATATACATTTGCAGCAAATATCGCACCCTTTAATGCACTTGCGGTTACTGAAGGCGCCATGAACAATCCCTGGGTCAGTGCTTTGGTATTGCCAAGCGATGCACCTACCTCTTTGCCAAGTCCCGGAGTTGTCAGTCTGTATGACGCATTCTCCACATACTCTTTCTTACCACATATATATCCACCTATAGGTGCAAGTCCGCCACCCGGATTCTTGATGAGGGATCCAACCACCAGATCAGCTCCGACATCCGAAGGCTCTATATCCTGCACAAATTCTCCATAGCAGTTATCAACCATGCAGATTATGTCAGGGTTTACACTCTTTACAGCCTTTATGGCTTCGCCTATCTGCTGCACAGACAGAGTCTTTCTGACCGCATACCCCTTTGATCTCTGTATCTCAACCAGTTTTGTACGGCTGTTTATCGCATTCTTTATTCCGTCTATATCAAAATCACCATTTGGCAGCAGATCAACCTGGGCATAGGTGACTCCGTATTCTGCAAGGGATCCTCTGGAATCCCTGATACCGATGATCTCATCTAACGTGTCATAAGGTTTCCCAGCTATGGCAAGTAACTCGTCACCTGGGCGAAGATTGCCGAACATGGCTGTGCAGAGTGCATGGGTTCCACATACGATCTGTGTTCTGACCAGCGCATCCTCGGTGTGGAATACATCCGCATATATCCTCTCAAGTGCATCTCTTCCGTCATCGGTATATCCATATCCGGATGAACCGGCAAAATGCGCCTCTGACAGTCTATTGTCCTGCATAGCCTTTAAAACCTTGAGCTGATTTATCTCACAGACAGCATCAATATCCGCAAATCTGTCCTTCAGCTTCTTCTCCACGCTGCTGCAATATTCAAATACCTTCTCGTCAACGTTCAGTGATCTGTAATAATCCTTCAGCATATCTTTCATCTCTGTATAATCTCCTTTACGCGAAGCCTCTCCAGCATATACTCCAGTATATCAGCTTCGCTCTCATATTCATTCTTATTCACCCAGGTTACATGTTTTTCTCTCTTGAACCATGTTATCTGTCTCTTGGCGAAATGTCTTGTATCTCTTTTCAGGGTATACACAGCTTCATCAAAACTGCATCTGTCTTGCAGATAATCTATGATCTCCTTGTAGCCAAGACCCTGCATAGATACGAGGCTTCTGTCGTACCCCTCCGCCACAAGTCCTCTGACCTCATCTACAAGTCCATCTTCAAGCATGATATCGATACGTCTGTCTATTTTATCATATAATTTCGCTCTGTCATCACATAACACAAAATATTCAAAATTATATGGTGATTCTTTCTGTGACTCCGTCTCATTGTGCTCAGATATCTTCGTGCCGGTTTTTTTATAAAATTCAAGTGCCCTTATCACACGTTTGACATTGTTTGCATGTATCTTTTCAGCTGACTCCGGATCTACTTTGCCAAGCATATCGTGTATATAGTTATTGCCGTGAAGGCTGGCCAGATTTTGAAGTTCCTCTCTATATGACATATCGTTGTCATTTTCTTCAAAATCAATATCATAGAGCAATGCCTGTATATAGAATCCCGTGCCACCGACAATTATCGGTATCCTGCCCCGGGAATATATATCCTCCATAGCTTTAAGCGCATACTCTTTGAAGAGAACAACATTGAAATCCTCACCAGGATCAAGTATATCTATCAGATGATGCTTCACCCCCTGCATCTCTGCGGCAGTTATTTTCGCCGTTCCTATGTCCATTTTTTTGTATACCTGCATGGAATCCGCAGATATTATCTCTCCATTTACTGCCTTTGCCAGACCTATTGACAGAGCCGTCTTGCCGACGGCAGTTGGTCCGGTCAGGATGATAAGATCACGCATATGCTTCTCCTTATAACTCACAAATATATCTCATACTATCCTCTTGAATTTCTTTTCTATCTCAGCCTCAGTCATGGATATAACTGTCGGTCTGCCGTGTGGACATGTATAAGGATTCTCAAGCTTTAAGAGCTGATCTATAAGCGCATCAGCTTCCTTGAAGCTTATCTCAGTGTTTCCTTTTATAGCTGCCTTGCACGCCATGGTCGAAAGTTTGTGGATAAATGTGTCTATTGTAACCTTCCGTGCGCTGCTGCTCGCATCAGCTATAAAATCTATAAAAAGTTCACGTCCATCAAGTCCGAACAGATTGTCCGGCACAGCATTGAGCTTGAACTCTCTTCCTCCAAAATTCTCTATCTGGTATCCCAACGCCTCGAACATCTCCATGTTCTCATGAAGGAACTCAATCTCGGCGGCACTAAGCGTCACGACCGCCGGCGGCATAAGATACTGGGAATAAATCTTCTTGTTATTATAATTCGACATAAGCTCTTCGTATTTTACCTTCTCATGGGCTGCATGCTGATCCATGATGAAGAACCTGCCATCATACTCTATAAGCCAATACGTCTTGAAAAGCTGTCCTATCAGTCTGTGTTTTGCCCTCGCTTCCTTTGTTAGAAACTTTTCCTGGAACATATCCTGCTGGACATACTTTTTCTTCTCCTCTGCCGGTTCAGTATTTTCCAGGCTGTTGTTCAGAAGCGCTTGGTTATCACTGCTCTGTGAAGTCGAAACGTCCGTATTTGTGTTTACATTTTCTTTATTGCATGTGTTTTGACTGTCTATGTTTTGATTGCCTGAATTTTGATCGCCTGTGTTTTGATTGCCTGCGTTTTGATTGTCTGCATTCGATTCTGCAACATTTTCTCTGTTCTCGCTGACAGATCTCTTGTATGGTGATATGTCTTCTCTGACACAATTTGCAGATTTCGTCTCGTCGATCACCTCAATTACAGGTCTGACCGGCGCAGAAATGCTCTCAGATGAACGGCCACTCGGTGGAATATAACTGCTCGCTGGTGCAACACCATTTGCCGGCACATTTTTATTCTCCTTCGCTGCCAACGCTTCCCTTCGCTTGTTCTCAAATGCCTCAGGCTTATTTCCAATGTCTCTCTGCTTAAAAGTCTCTGGCTTCGGATCCTTTTCCGGGGTGACATCCGGTATAAGTTCTTTGAAAAGCAGGGTTTCTCTGATAGCATTGTATGTGAAACTGTATATATCCTGGCTGTTCACAAACTTAAGCTCCATCTTCGTCGGATGCACATTTACATCTATCAGATCAGGTTTTACATCAAAGTTTATCTCCGTAAATGGAAACTTATGTATCATGACAAATGTCCTGAAGGCATCCTCAATAGCTTTGGTGAGCACCGCACTTTTTATATATCTGTGATTTACATAGTAGCCTTCAAATGATCTGTTTCCCCTTGATATGCAAGGCCTTGCTATGAATCCGGAAATCTTCATATAATCATTTTCAGCATTTATCTCAAGAAGATTTGAGGTGATATCCCTGCCATAAATATGATAGATTATATCCTTGAGTTTGCCATTTCCAGATGTGAAAATCTTGTCAGTCCCATTTGCAATAAACTTGAACGATACCTCCGGATGTGACATACATATACTGCACATCAAATCATATATATAACTTATCTCTGTGGCATCTGTCTTCATGAACTTCTTTCTGGCAGGTGTGTTGTAGAAGAGATTCCGTACAACGATGGTTGTTCCATTCGGACATCCTATCTCCTCACTTGATATCTCTGCGCCGCCGTGTATCTGGTATCTGATGCCCGTTACATCATCCGCAGTCTTGCTTATAAGTTCAACCTGTGATACAGCAGCTATACTCGCTAGAGCCTCACCCCTGAAACCCAGTGAAGAGATACTGAGGAGATCTTCAACCTTTACAAGCTTGCTGGTGGCATGACGCTTAAAAGCAAGTTTAACCTCGTCTTTATTTATACCTGCTCCGTTGTCCGTCACCCTCATGAATGACAGTCCACCTCCCTTGACCTCAACCGTGACGGCTGTAGCCCCTGAGTCTATGGAATTCTCCACGAGCTCCTTTATGACAGAACTCGGCTTTTCTATGACTTCACCGGCTGCTATCTTGTTTATTGTATTCTGGTCTAATACCTTTATCATATATATCGCTCCTTATGAATTAAGTCGCTCCTGCAATTCATTTAAATAAAGTAAAGCTTTCATAGGGGTCATGTTGGACAGATCAACACACTTTATATCCTCAATGACCTGTGATTCTGCAAGCGTGCCAAACATTGACATCTGCAGATCATCATTCTTAGGTTTGAAATCATTTGTCACCTTTATCTCTTTGAGTTTTGTTGTTATATCTTTATCTATGAGCTGGTTACTGATCTCATTTGCCCTGGCTATGACTATGTCAGGCACACCGGCAAGCTTTGCAACCTGTATACCGTAACTTCTGTCGGCACCGCCCTTGATGATCTTTCTGAGGAACACTATGTCATCACCGTCCTCCTTGACCGCTATACAGTAGTTATTGACCGCCGACAGCTTACCCTCAAGCTCCGTGAGCTCATGGTAGTGTGTTGCGAACAGAGTCTTTGCACCAAGCAGATCACTGTTGCTTATATACTCCACGACCGCCCATGCGATCGCCAGTCCGTCATATGTGCTGGTTCCTCGTCCTATCTCATCAAGAATGAGAAGGCTGTTCTTCGTAGCGTTTCTGAGGATATTTGCAACCTCGCTCATCTCCACCATGAATGTGGACTGCCCGGATGCAAGATCGTCTGATGCCCCTACTCTTGTAAATATCCTGTCGCAGATGCCTATATTGGCAGATGCCGCAGGGACAAAGCTTCCAACCTGCGCCATGAGAACTATGAGTGCGGTCTGCCTCATATATGTGGACTTACCTGCCATGTTAGGACCGGTTATGATCGATATCCTGCTCTCATGATTGTTCAGATATGTGTCGTTAGTTATGAACATGTCATTGTTCAGCATCTTCTCAACGACCGGATGACGTCCATCCTTTATGTCTATAACCCCATCTGTATTTATCTCAGGCCTGACATATCCATTTGCAACCGCCACATATGATAGAGAACACAGCGCGTCAAGCATGGCTATGCTGTGAGCCGTTCTCTGCACTCTAGTGAGCTCAGCAGCAAGCGTGTCACGAAGTTCTACATATGTGTTGTACTCCAGGGCAACAAGCTTATCAGATGATCCAAGGATAACTCCTGCCAGTCTGTCAAGCTCCTCTGTTGTATATCTCTCAGAATTGGCAAGAGTCTGCTTTCTGATGAAATAATCCGGCACAAGGCTCTTATATGAATTGGTTACATCAAAATAATATCCGAACACCTTGTTGAATTTTATCTTGAGATTCTTGATGCCTGTCTTTTCCTTCTCCCTGGCTTCAAGCTCTGCAATCCAGTTCTTGCCATCGGTGGTGGCATTTTTCAGAGTGTCTATATCCTCAAGATAGCCATCCTTAAATATACCGCCCTCCCTGATGAGTATAGGCGGTTCATCAACTATGGCGCGGTCAAGAAGATCATATAAATCCTGCAGGTCATCTATACCTGATCTGATCTCAGTGAGCTCATCTGAATGGAACTCTCCAAGTAACTGTATGATAAACGGAAGTAACTGTATGGATGTCTTGAACGCCAGAAGATCCCTTGGGTTGGCTGTACGAAGGGATATCCTCGTCATAAGTCTCTCTAGATCGTATATGGTATTCATGTACTCACGGAGCTCATCCCTGGTTATCACAGAGTCGTTGAGCTCTGCTATGGCGTCAAGTCTCGCCTCAATATCTTCTTTGTGGATAAGAGGCTGTTCTATCATATTCCTGAGCATTCTGGCTCCCATAGCCGTCTTGGTCTTGTCCAACACCCAGAGCAGCGACCCTCTCTTCTGTTTATCCCTGAGGGTCTCTGTAAGTTCTAGGTTTCTTCTGGATGAGCTGTCTATTATCATGAAGTCCTCTATGGAATATATCTCTATCCTATTGATATGATCAAGTGAATTTTTTTGTGTCTCATGGAGATACTGCAAAAGTGCCCCCGCCGAGAGCAGCATATCCTCCTGCTCATCTATGCCGAGACCGTCTATAGAACCTACCTTGAACTGTCTCTTGATGAAATCCTCACATGTGTCATCATTGAAGTAATGTGACGGAGCCTCAGATATAGTTATCTTCATCTTTTCCTTCATGTAATCAAAGTTCAGATCACATGACAGGAATGCTCCATTTCCGATGATCTCCGTCGGGGAATATTTGTTTATCTCATCATACAACTTTGATGTGGACGAGATATGACATAATCTAAATTCTCCGGTAGTGATATCGCACACTGCCACACCATACTCATCATTACAGCCAAATATGCACATGAGATAGTTATTCCTCGTCTCATCAAGAATAGCCTGGGACATGTTTGTACCAGGCGTAACTATACGTATAACTTCTCTCTTTACTATACCCTTTGCAAGCTTTGGATCCTCCATCTGCTCGCATATGGCTACTTTGTAGCCTTTCTCGATCAGCTTGTTCAGGTATATGTCACAAGCATGATACGGAACACCGCACATCGGTGCCCTCTCCTCCTGACCACAGTCCCTGCCGGTCAGTGTTATCTCAAGTTCTCTGGATGCCGTCAAGGCATCATCGAAGAACATCTCGTAGAAATCACCCAGCCTGTAGAATAGAATACAGTCCTTGTACTGATTCTTAACTTCCATATACTGAGCCATCATTGGTGTTAATGCTGCCACTTCAACTACTCCTGTTCTGCTAATTCACCCATATAATAAAATCCCTTACATTCAACAAGCTTTACATTCATTATCTTGCCAACCATCTCCGCACGCCCAGGAAAATGGACAAGTATGTTGTTGGAAAGTCTGCCGGTCAGAAGACCGTCACCCTTCTCGTCAAATCCCTCAACCAGAACCGGCTGTGTCTGTCCCTTAATTGCAAGGGTTTTCACATCGCTTATCTCCTGGACACGCTTTAAAAGCCTGTTGTATCTGTTCTGTATCTCTTCCTTTGTGGAATTATTCTCCATACCAGCTGCCGGCGTACCGGTTCTCTTTGAATATATAAATGTAAATGCCGTATCATACTGCACCTTCTCAACTACATCCATGGTCTCGAGGAAGTCTTCCTCTGTCTCACCAGGAAATCCCACAATGATATCTGTTGTGAGTGAGATATCTGGAACCTTAGCCTTTATGCGATCAACAAGAGCAAGATAAGTCTCCTTTGTGTACCTTCTGTTCATTGCGTTCAATATCTTCGTTGACCCAGACTGTACCGGCAGATGGAGATGTCTGCAGATTTTTGGATTCTCAGCGATCACATCTATAAGCTCATCCGACAGATCCTTGGGATGTGATGTCATGAATCTGACTCTCTGTATCTTATCTATGGCGCACACTCTCCTGAGTAATTCTGCAAATGTGATCGGATGCTCAAGGTTCTTGCCATAGGAGTTGACATTCTGACCTAGCAGCATGATCTCCACGACACCGTCATCAGCAAGTCTTCTGCACTCATCTATGATATCCTCCGGATTTCTGCTGCGTTCCCTACCTCTTACGTATGGCACTATACAGTAGGTACAGAAGTTGTTGCATCCAAACATGATGTTTACACCTGATTTGAACGGAAACGCCCTCACAGCAGGAAGATCCTCCACAACCTCCTTTGCATCCTTCCAGATATCTATGACCATACTTCCGGATTCTATCCTGTTTACAAATATCTCAGCAAGTTTATATACATTATGAGTGCCGAAAACCATATCCACAAACCTGTAACTCTTGCTTATGGTTGTCACAACATGCTGCTCCTGCATCATGCATCCGCAGAGTGCTATCATCATATCTGGATTCTTTTCCTTCAGGTGCTTCATGAGACCCAGATGGCCATAGACCTTTCTGTTGGCATTCTCCCTGACGGTACATGTGTTGTATACTATGAAGTCCGCATGCTCAGACTCAGTCCTCACATACCCCATCTTCTCAAGTATACCTGCCAGCTTCTCAGAATCTCTCTCATTCATCTGACAGCCAAATGTCTGGATGGAGCACGTGATATCTCTGCCAAGTTCTTTCTTCTTAGCATTTACATACTCCCGTCCCTTTTTGATGAAATAATACTGTCTCATTGGCTCTGCAGCTGGTGCTGGAGCACTGAGATCGATATTTTCAATATTTGTCTCTATCTCGTTCATACGTTCTTATCCTTAATCTCAATTTTCTATTCCAAGTCCTGTAAGGATCCTATTTATGCCGTCCATACTGCTCTTTGCAGCCAAAGAAGATCTGTCCATCCGCATCTGAGTCTCTATATCAGCAATGTCTATAGCCTTGTAATGATCCAGATTTGCAATATAAGCCGGATCTCTTAAAAGCTCTGCCTTGAGAGTCCTCACAGCGTCTTTATAGCCAAGCATATACCTGAATTTAGTGGAATCAGCCGAAAAGTCAAGTGTGCCAGAAACCAGATCTCCAATATCCACACTTGGATATATCTCAATGGCTTTCAGCCCTTCAAATTCACCAAGCTTCTTCCTGGAGTCCGGGTTCAAGCCGCATATTATAATATTGCGATATCCCGCATCATAAAGCGGCTTCACAGGAACATTATCCGTCACGCCGCCGTCATAATATTTTTTACCTTTAAACTCCACAGGCTCATACAATATAGGGAGAGCTGACGAAGCCAGGACAACCTTCTCTATATCAGATTTTGAAAGATCAGTAAGCTCCACATATAAAGGCTTGCGGCTTCCATCCGGACAGCATTCAGATATGACAGACCATATCCTCCTGTCACCGTGTGCTACTATATCGTAATCGACATAGGAATCCATGAGCCTGATCATCTCTCTTCTCGTCATAAACCCAGGCTTTCCGTCAAGCACAAGGTCCGGATCGACATCAAACACAGTCTCAAATTCAATCTCATCCCAGGCTTTTCTGCTTTTCTCTGGGTCCGCACCAGCAAAAAGTACCGAGTTGATGGAACCTATAGACGCACCTGAAATGGCAGTCACTCTGTCCCAGATTCCATGTTCACTAAGTGCCTCATACACTCCAAGCTGATATGCACCCTTGCCTCCGCCTCCGCCAAGGCACAGTGCAAATTCTGTCTCTGAATCACTTCCTATGTCATCATCCTGTGATGACGCCGCTGATTTATTCTGTATAAGCTTCTCCATATCTGCGATCTTTGCCGCTATCTCTTCTCTGTTCATAGTACGACCTCCAGGCAATCAATACACATTTTATGATATTATATGTTCCTCAGTCACTATAAGATCAGGTTTTTTATCGTTTTTCTCGCTGTCAATATGTCCTACGATCTGAAATTCATACGCAAGTGCTATCTTAGTAAGTCCGCTATGCGCCTCAAGATATCGGTCATAGTATCCGCCACCGAATCCGATCCGGTTTCGCTCATGATCAAAAGCTACCCCGGGCATAATTATGACAGCATCATCCGGATCAGATATCTCATCTGATATAGGTTCCATGATGCCGAATCTGCCCTTTGAAACGTCCTCAAAACTGTCTATACGGATAAAATGCATAACCTCACCGTAAACCTTTGGAACATATACAAGCATTCCATCATTCCATGCCTTCTCTATAATGGGTCTTGTGTCAACTTCATTCCCCTTGGATATATACGCACATATATGTCTCTTTTTTTTGTATGTATCCAGAGAAAACAATCTCTGACATATGCTCTCCGATATTCTTTGGCAATCCTCCTGTGACATATCATTTCTAAGTTTCTTTATCTGTTTTCTTATCTCTGCTTTGTCTGTGGCATCCACGGCAAACCTCCACTTTATGTCAGGCTCTTCTGGTCGGATCCTTATCTGCGAGTCTTGTTATAGAGCCATCCTTTTCTTTTATGTCAATATTGTTCAAAGTACTTCTCAGGTTATTTTTAACAGCAAATATATACTCCTGACGAAGTCTTTGCTGTTCAGCCTTTTCAGCATCAGACAGGCCTTCTGCCTTTGATTTGTGATAAAGTTCATTTATACGTGCAATCTTTGCAGCATCAATTATAGATTCATTCATATTAAATCAGGTACTCCTTATTGAGAATAAAATTCACGACATCAAAATCATGATCTTTGTATGATGTAAAGAGTGTTCCTATCTCATCTCCATTCATCACACGTACTATATTGTCCATATCCGAACCTGACACGATCACCATGTCAGAATTGGAGTTGGTTGCAATCCTTGCAGCGGCAATCTTGGTGGTCATACCACCTGTGCCATATTTTGATCCTGCTCCTTTTCCCATGCCCATGATATGGTCATCTATACAATCAACAACCGGTATAAGTTTTGCATCAGGATTGTTATGCGGATCATCCGTATATAATCCGTCAATATCAGTCAGAAGTATCAGCAGGTCTGCATGGATCATTGATGCAACTATAGCAGACAGAGTGTCATTATCTCCAAAAGCAATGCTGTCATCCAGCTCGTCAATGGCCACCGTATCATTCTCGTTGACAATCGGAACAACCCCAAGCTGAAGCAATTCATTGAACGTATTTATTGCATTTTTTCTTCTTTCATCTGATGATATAACGTCAAATGTAAGTAGAACCTGCGCTGCAGTCTTATGATATTCCTGAAACAGTTTCTGATATATCATCATGAGCTGTCCCTGTCCGACAGCCGCACATGCCTGTCTAAGTGATGTAGTCTTTGGTCTTCTGCCAAGTCCGAGAGACTCCACTCCAACTCCTATAGCTCCAGATGACACAAGCACGACATCCTTATCCTGATTTCTGAGATCACATATGATCCTCACAAGCTTTTCAAGCTTTGTGTAATCAAGCCCGCCCGTCTCCTCATGTATAAGTGATGACGAACCGATCTTTATAACAATCTTTTTCTTATCTTTTAAATACGCTCTGTTCATATCTATTCTCCTATGTATCGTCTGCTGTATCTTGAAACTATGGCCTCAGCGACCTTTATTCCGTCAACCGCAGCCGAAGTTATTCCACCTGCATATCCTGCACCTTCGCCGCACGGATATATACATGTGCCCTCGCACCTTAAGTCTTCGCCTCTGACTATCTTGACCGGCGACGATGTCCGGGCCTCAATTCCAGAGAGGATAGCATCATACTCTGCATATCCTGGCATTCTCTTCTCAAATGACACAACTCCTTCTATTATAGCATCGTTTATATACTCTGGCAAACAGCATTTGAGGTTTGCAAACCTGAATCCGCCCTTGATCTGGGGAATAACTCTGCCAAGTTTTTCGGTTTTTACATTCTTCATATAATCGCCAAAAAGCTGGATCGGAACAAATCCGTCCCCCGCCTTATATGCAGCACTTTCCCATTGTCTCTGAAACTCCATTCCAGCTAGAGGGTGATCCGACCCGAAATCCTCAGGCGTGACATTCACGACAATGGCACTGTTTGAATTCATACCATCTCTTCCACTGTAACTCATTCCGTTCACACATATTCTGCCATCCTCAGACGAGGCATTTACCACGTAACCGCCGGGACACATACAGAATGAATAGACTGCCCTGCCGTTTGAAGCCTGATGCGTCATCTTGTAATCCGCCGCAGGCAGAAATTTCTCGTATAACGGATCATAGCCGTACTTCATCTCATCTATATCTTCACGTCTATGCTCTATTCTGAGTCCCATGGCAAAAGGCTTTTGCTGCATAGGAAGACCGCTTTCGTATAAGCTCTCTATGGTATCCCTGGAGCTGTGTCCCAGCGCAAGTATAAGAGCATCCGTGCACACATTCTCTATATCTCCACTCTCAAGATTCTTTATGTAGATATCAACCGAGTCTCCATCACCAGAAGGCGTATATCCGGTAAATAACGAATCGAATTTCACTTCTCCCCCAAGTCTTATGATATCCTCACGCATATTCTTAACAATATCCGAAAGCACATCTGTTCCAACATGTGGTTTGTTTATATACATGATCGACGGATCAGCGCCATAGTGGACAAATGTCTTCAAAACCTCAGTGCGGCGGCCTGATCCATCCTTTATTACAGTGTTGAGCTTTCCATCGGAAAATGTCCCTGCACCGCCTTCCCCAAACTGTACATTGCAATTTGGCAAGAGCGTGGCCCGTCCTTCCCAATACGCTTCTATAGCATCTTTTCTTCTGTCAACATCCATCCCACGTTCAAATACAAGTGGTCTGTATCCGGCTCTTGCGAGATAAAGCGCAGCAAAAAGGCCAGCAGGCCCCGTTCCTATCACCACCGGTCTGTGCCTCATCGGAGCATCTCCCGGATCAGGGAATACATATCTCACAGGTTTTGTTGACATAATATTATTATCGTGAAGTCTCTTGACTATCTCATCCTCATCCGGCAAGTCAACATCTATAGACGCAATATATTTAACCTGATTTCTCTTTCTGTCATCCAGCGACAGTTTGAAAAAACGATAGGATGGCACATTTTTTATTTTCAAAGCTTTTTTTACCGCCTGATCGACGTCTCTGTCCGTGAATGAAACAGGCAGCTTTATGTTATTTATTCTTATCATTTTTCATTCTCTTTCCGGCGGCTGTCCCTGCTCTCATACCGCTTATAACCGCCCACATAATGTTGTAACCGCCGCATTTTCCGGTTACATCTGCATACTCTCCAGCCACATATAGTCCCTTATGACCTCCAAGCTCAAGTGTATCAGCCCTTAGCTGTCTTGTATCAACTCCGCCGCTCGCCGCCTGGCTGTCTTCATAACTGCCATGTCCATCCACCGCAAATTCCATGTGTTTGAGCATATTCGCTATGCGGGATATGTCATCATCTGAAATCTCTGCTGACGATGCACAGTTTATTCCAAGTCTTTCGAGTATCTCACATGCAATCTTCTCATTGACCAGACCGTTCAGCATGGCAATGGGACGTCTTGCTCCATTTTTCCTGGCAAATGTTTTCATATATCCGGCCAGGTCTTCCTCTTTCATGTCGGGGACAAGTTCAACCTCTATATACGGCTTTTTCCCATCATTTAGCAGATCTATGCACTGTATGCTCAGGTTGAATACTGCTATTCCAGAAATCCAGCCTGATGCAAACTGAACCTCACCTGATTCACCGCCGTACAGATTGCCATCACACATAAGCGAGACATTTGCCTTTGCGCGCACACCTGCAAGAGCGTCCGGTACATCCCTGCTCTTAAGCCTGCAGAGAGCTGGGTGTGGACTTACGATTGAAACCCCAAGCGGTTTCAGAATATCATACACCTTTTCACTGCCTCCGAGCTTTGGCGCCGCAGCGCCTCCCGGGGAGACTATGACATTTGCCGCATAATAATCATTCAATTCTGTATGAACTATGTATCTCCCATCATCCTCCGTCACCGCTTTGACCTCCTCGGAGGTATGAACATCGATTTTCTGCATCTTCAGCCTGTCTGTAAGCGCCCACACGATCGTCGATGCCTGAAGTGAAGCCGGATATAAGTATCCGTCATCTTCATATGTGGCAACGCCCAGATCAAGAAAGAACTCCGTAACCTCCCTGAATGCCTCGGTGCTCACAAGCTGGTATGGAAAAAATTCATTGTCACTGTGATAGCATGAAAGATCAAGCTTTGTGTTCGCCAGATTGCACTTTCCGTTGCCGGTGGCATATAGTTTTTTCCCGGGTTTCTTATTCCTGTCTATCACCAGTATTTTCGCATCTTTACATGACTCCTTCGCCTTTATGGCTGCGGTCATTCCCGCCGGGCCTGCACCGATCACAATTATATCATAAATCATATATATTCCTTTCCTGCCTTAACACAGTGTTAAAAACTACTTATACAAAACATTCCAATCTGAAAACTGCACCCTTTATATCATCGCTATTCATAAATCCTTATCTGAATCATAGTTTCAAAAGGAATTCATCAACATCACCAAGAGTTTCAAAATATACACGTCCCGACATCAATTTCCTCATCTCTATCCTTACATTCTCAGTCACAATATCAGTGATTCTGACAAGACTTCCATAACAGTTAAATATGGCAACATACCCTTCAAAACTGCTCACATAGAAAAATCTGTGCTCAAAATCACTATCGGCATCCATCACTATCCCCCCGCACAGATCCGAACTGACAAGACCGGCAGACAGGCTAAAATCTCCGCCCGAACCTTCTGAATACTCTCTGTATATGCATATCTTGTCATTTCCCGCATCCACATATGAACGTATATTCTCTCTAGATATAAAAGATAACACAGATGCACCTATAATGAGAACAAAAAAATACATAATTCTTGACAAATAATATCACCTCTGTGTCTATTCTTCCACAGAGGTGTTTCCGTATTCATAGATTTATATTAACATACATAATCACGTTTTGTTCATCTTACATTCATATGCACCTGGCACATTGAATCTCTATAAAAATACCGATCTCCAATCGTTAGATTCTTATGTCTAATTTTTGGAGGTCGGTATTTTTGAGATGTCTATCAAATGTAAGTTGAATTGGTACTATTTATATTATAACATTCTTATGCTTTTACGGCAGAACACTTCGAATTTATAATATCGCAAACTGTATCTTTGGGCATTCCCATTTTCTTGCTGATCTCATCAGCTGTAAGTCCCATATCCAGGTATGCTTCTATCTTGCCTTCTATCTTTCCTGCTTGTTTTCCTTCAATCATGCCCTTTTTTCTACCTTCTTCCAAGCCCTGGCGCATCGCCTCATTCTTTATACCCTGACCTGCATTACACATGGCATCCACGCTCCTTTCGATATCGTTCGAGTAAGGTATACTAAATTCATTCACAATTATATCTTTTCTCTCTTCTATGCTCATATTCGATGAAAAGAATGTCTCAAGTAGACGCAGCAACCGCTTATCATCGGTGCCACAAAATCACTGATATCCTGACCTCTCTCATCGACAGCCGTCTTATGTATCTCTGGTTCACCCTCTATACAACGGACAATACTGTCTATATCCATAGTGTAGAACTCTTTTACAGTGTAACTTAAAATATATGTAAGCACAATCTTTTAAAATTCACAACTTGCATATTATTGATAAAGTTCCATATTTCGTAAAACAATCTGATAAACAATCTAATAAATAATCTAATAAATAATACCTAATCGCCATCTTCATGCTCTCTATAAAAGTGCGCAATTTTATCACTTTATGTACAAAAAAACAAAAAGAGCACAATCCCATTAACTGTAAAAAATAGAATTGAATTCCGTTTATACACGCAAAAAGACACACCCTTTCAGGTGTGCCCTCTTTTTCAGTGTCTTTATATTACTCCCAGACTACTCCGGCCTTGTTGTCGCTCTCAAACACAGTGACATATGTCTTTCCTGGATTGAGCTTTAACTCCTTGCCGTCCTCAGTTGTATACTTGGTAATGGAGCTGTCTTCTGACTTTGTCCATGTGATCGGAATGAGCTGACCATCTGATACATAATATCCATCACCTGATCCAACGAGATCTATGAGCTGTCTGTCATGATCGTCTATGCTCGTGTAGTGGGCAAACTGGATAATGATGTTCTTGAATGCGAGCTGCTCGCCTGTCAGATCATCAATCTGCTTATCACCATACTGGAATCTGTTGTATACTTTCTTCTTTGAATCATATTCAAACCAAGGCTGTGTATAATTTGATATATTCAGTGTGAGTTTCTTTACTGCATCACCCTTAGGAGCTGTATCCTCCTCATTGAACTCGAATTTGCTCTTGTATCCCTTGTAATGCTCTGTTGTGCACTTTAAGTAATCGATACCTGCCTGGATCATATCTCCATTTGTATATACATTGTGTGGAGCCTCTCTGTCTGATGATCTGTAAAATGAAACTGAGCCCTCTCCGCCGAGTCCACTAATGTGATCTATACCAGTTTTATCAAGCTCTTCCTGGCCCTGTGGAGACTGTCCATAATGCATGTATATCGCATCAAACTCCATTGCAGTTGTCACATAGTAAGGTCTGCAGCTTCTGATGGATCCAACCTTCTCAAGGTTAGAGTAATCACTGTAGATTGCAAGCATTCTTGTAATTCCGCCTTCAACCTTGAATTCGTATAAGATGTCTGCCTGACCGATACCTGACTGAGGAATGGCGTTCTCTATGTTGTTTATCATGATCGCAATCGGTCTGCCGTACTCCTCTTTTCTCTTTGTATCCCACTCTCCTGTGAGATCGTTGTATATTCCCTCATGGAATGTCACATCTATAGCTGTGGCTGACTTCATCATGTCTGTCTGTGATACATCTACCTCAGCATTCGCCTCTGTAGTAGTGCTCTCTGTTTTTTCCTCCTTCGCACCACAACCAAAAAGTGATAATCCCATCACCATAGCTGTAGCGAGAACCAATCCCTTTTTAAATTTCTTCATAGTCTCTTGTGTATCCTTTCATTGTAAGTATTTTTTCCTGCATATCTTCCATGACCTTACGCTCATCTTCTTCCATATGGTCATATCCTGACAAATGGAGCATGCTGTGGGCTACAAGAAAAGCCAGTTCTCTTGTCTTTGAATGATTGTACTCAGCAGCCTGCTCATACACCTTGTCAATAGATATAACGATATCTCCCAATAGCAGTTCTTCTGTAGTAAGATCAAAGTAGTCACACCGGCTATCCTCGAGACCATCAAAGTTTCCAGGAATTGTATAATCAATCAGCGGAAATGACAGTACATCTGTAGCTCTGTCTATATTCCTCTGCTGGTTATTGATTTCATGTATGGTATCATTGTCCGTGAGGAGAACATTCACCTCACACGGATATGGACATTTCACAAATTCAAGGGATGCATCTATGATAGACCTTATCACATCCTCATAATTCTTTATATCAATGTCGCCATACTCATTTTCTATATTAACTGACATATCATCTTCCTCTGTTCTTCTGAGCAACTGATGTCTGAGACTTGCGCCCCTTGTTCTGTCTGCTCATCTTATCCTCATACTTCTCATAAGCATTGACTATCTTCTGCACAAGCGGATGTCTCACAACATCAAGACTTGTGAGATGACATATGCTGATATCATCTATGTCCTTAAGTACCTTGAGGGCAACATCAAGTCCCGATTGTGCATCATGAGGCAGATCCTTCTGCGAAAGATCTCCTGTAACAATTGCTTTTGACCCAAAACCAATACGTGTCAGAAACATCTTCATCTGTGCAGGTGTGGTGTTCTGTGCCTCATCAAGTACAATATATGCATTGTCAAGAGTACGACCTCTCATATAGGCAAGGGGAGCAACTTCTATAAGTCCCTTCTCCATATTCTTCATAAATGAGTCAGCACCCATGATTTCATACAAAGCATCATACAGCGGTCTAAGATATGGATCTACCTTGCTCTGGAGATCTCCCGGAAGAAAACCAAGCTTCTCTCCAGCCTCTATGGCAGGTCTTGTGAGTATGATCCTGCTCACTTCGTTATTTTTAAATGCTGTTATAGCCTTTGCCATGGCAAGATAAGTCTTACCTGTTCCAGCAGGTCCAACGCCAAACACTATCATTGACTTGTCTATTGCATTGACATAGGATCTCTGACCAACAGTCTTCGGTTTTATGGGTTTGCCATTCGTAGTGTGGCATATGATGTCCCTGTCTATATCAACCAGATTCTCTCTGGCCTCCTGAGGGTGCTCATTTACCATAGATATAACATAGTCAACCTTCTGTTCATCTATAGACGCACCTCTGTCAGCCATCTGGAACAGTTGATCAATAACCTGAACAGCTCGTTTAACTTCTTTTTCTGCACCGCTGACTTTGAGTTTGTCATCCCTTAATATCATAGTCACACTGAATGCTTTTTCAATTTTTTTAATATTGGCATCAAATTGACCAAACACTGTCTGTATGTAATTTGATGCTACCGTAATGGATTCTGAATAATCGCTCAATAGCATATCTCCCATCTCATATACTAATCCGGAATGCCGACAGGAAGTATAACTGTTATTTTACCATCAGCTTTCATTCCTGCATTCCCATTAGTAATAATAACATTTTTTTGAACGATTTGCACCCCTTTTTCTTGCATTTTGCCAATATAAGTCTGAATATGCTCCTGCAGACGCTGTTTTACTGCACTTTCATCAAGCTGCTCGTTTTTCAGATCATAGTATTGATAATGCTCAATAGTCACAGACACAGGAAGATAGAAATTTCCGAAATGCAGACAGTATTCCTCCTGTTCCAGATCTGAATCTGTTTTTTTTGCTTTTTTGTAATACGGAGATATAATCTTTGTTCCAAGCCTTATCTTAATACCACTTAGTTCTCTATTCTTAGGAACTTTTATACATTGGCTCGAATCTACGCTGTCAGAATAAGGAATATCACACACTCCAAAAACCTCTCCATCAGCAGGGACCATTTTTGTTTCAACAACCTCACTGTCATCGTTTAATATATTTACAGCTCCAGATATCAATATATCTCCCTTTTTCACATCGTCTCCCGTCATCACAACAGGTGTTCCGGCTGATGTGACTATGGAATAAATAGTACAATCCATTGCAGCTACAACATTACACGGATCTGTGGGTTTACTTCTGTTAAAAACATCCGCTGATTCCCTGAGATTTACTGTCAGATGGGTGCCGCTTATACTGCAGGATACCCAACACACACCTTCAAAATTATCCTCAATCACATTCTTCAGCGCTTCCAGGTCAATATCTTTTTTCTTTTTGCCATAACACGGATACTTGTTTTCCATAACAGAGATAACTTCTTCCGGAGTCAGATCATTGCAGCCGTCCACATCAATTCTCCAGACATAAAGTGACTCAATATAGATAAGTAACCCGCAAATAAAAAGTCCTGCCAGAAATGAAAGCCTTTTTTTATATAATGTGAGAATGCGGCGCAGGCTATTCACTTCATTCAATTTGACATCAAGCGAATACTTTTCAGCTACAAGCTTCACATCATCCCTGTCACTTGAATATATGTAAAATCCATCTGTCTTTTTTTTCCTGTTTCTCCAGGTTAAAATCCCTCTGTAACTGCATATATTCATCAGACGAAGCGCCGTTTTCGCATCACAGTCCACATAACATACTCCCATAAGCTCCCTGTGAATATTCATACCATAAGCCAATCTACACTGCTTATACAGCCAAATATCTTTATCTCACAGCTTGTATAGTAATCTATCTTCAACTGCATCCCATATATATTAAGTATCCCACGCCTGGTCTTCACTGAAATTCTCTCCGCATCAGAAAAAATCACATGTTTAAAGTTTTCAATTATCAATTCGTCATTATTATAAACTGTTAATTTTGATACTGACCTTGCAGCATCAGGACACCACACTATAGGGTCTGTTGATACAACCTTTTTGAATTTGTCCTTCATAAGCTCTCATTTTCTTTTTTTGGATATTATATGTGTGTGGACAAAAAAAGAGTACCGAATAAATCGGTACTCCTTGAAATCAAATCAAAATATATAAATACAATAATTTATTTGTACTTACGCTTTCTAGCTGCCTCTGACTTCTTCTTACGCTTTACACTAGGCTTTTCGTAATGCTCTCTCTTACGAATCTCCTGCTGAATACCAGCCTTCGCACAATTTCTCTTGAATCTGCGAAGAGCGCTATCTAAGTTTTCGTTCTCTTTAACTATTACACTTGACATTCTCTCACCTGACCTCCCTCCAGTTGTAAAATTATGCTACCAAATAACAACTGATTGGGTATTTTTAAGCACAAAATGTATTATATACATAAAATTCCTAATCGTCAACAGGAAAATGACATTTTTATAAAATATCTGTCACGAAACCTTAGTTTATCTGATTCTGAGCCTCTGTAACAGCCAATGAAAGAGCTGCATCTATGCCATCTGGATTCTTTCCACCTGCCTGAGCCATATTAGGACGGCCACCACCGCCGCCACCAACGAGGCCTGCCACAGCCTTGATGATATTGCCTGCATGTGCTCCCTTTGCAACAGCTCCGTCAGTCGCCATTGCTATAAGATTTACCTTGCCATCCTTTGCTGACGCAAGAACCACAATGCTATCGCCGAGCTTGCTCTTGAAATCATCGCCGAGATTTCTCAGTGAATTCATATCTGTATCAGGGATGGATGCTGTAAGTATCTTGATTCCATCCTTGTCAATTGCATTTGAAAGAACATCTCCGGCTGCTTCCTTAGCCATCTTATCCTTGAGTTTCTTATTCTCGTTTGTAAGTTCCTTAACCTCTGCAAGAAGCTGCTCGATTCTGGCTGTTACGCCGTGGATATCTGTCTTGGCTGCCTTAGCTGCCTCCACAAGCTCAGATTCCATGCTTCTGTAATAATCAAGAGCTCCAACAGATGTGAGCGCTTCTATACGTCTCGTACCGGCTGCAACGCCTGTCTCTGAGACGATCTTAAACATTCCTATAGCTCCTGTGTTTGCTACATGTGTACCACCACAGAACTCCCTTGAGAAATCTCCGATTGATACAACACGTACCTTCTCGCCGTACTTCTCTCCAAAGAGCGCCATAGCTCCTGTCTTCTTTGCCTCATCAACCGTCATGATATCTGTGCAGACAGGTATGTCGAGCTGGATCTGCTCATTTACTATGTCTTCAACCTTCTTGATCTCTTCCTTTGTCATGGCCTGGTCATGTGAGAAATCAAATCTCAATCTGCCTGGCTCAACAAGGGATCCGGCCTGCTCTACATGATCTCCGAGCACCATCTTGAGTGCCTTCTGGAGAAGATGTGTTGCTGAGTGGTTGTTGCATATGAGCGCTCTGTTCTCAGCGTCAACTGTAAGCTCTGCTTCATCACCGACATTCAACTCACCTGACTCAACATAACCGATATGTGCTATCTTTCCACCTACAACCTTGACAGTATCCTCAACAACAAATGTTCCATTTTCGGTCTTGATGATACCCTTATCTCCTATCTGTCCACCCATTGTTGCGTAGAAAGGTGTCCCCGGAACTATAATAGTCGCCTGCGCTCCCTCTGATACTGTGTCAGCAAGAACAGACTTCTTATCTTTTCCCTCACCGAGCTCAGTTGTGATAGCAGCTATCTTGGACTTGTATGTCAGCTTATCATAACCAACGAATTCTGATGTCATGTCAACCGGAAGCTGCTCATATACTGTTGCGTCTGCACCCATATATGTCGTGGTCTTTCTAGCCCTTCTTGCGGTCTCCTTCTGAATATTCATGCACTCAGTGAATCTGTCCTCATCAACATCTAATTCTTCCTCTTCGAGAATCTCCTTTGTGAGGTCAAGAGGGAATCCATAAGTATCATACAGCTTGAACGCCTTATCTCCTGAGAGAACCTTCTCACCTGCAGCCTTTGTCTCATCTATATAATCTTTGAGGATAGCAAGACCTGTATCAATAGTCTTGTTAAAGCTCTCCTCCTCTTTATCTATCTTATTAAAGATATACTCCTTCTTCTCACCCAGCTCTGGATAAGCGTCCTCCGACACCTCGATAACTGTCTTTGCAAGCTCTGAAAGGAACTTGCCCTTTATTCCGAGAAGTCTTCCGTGTCTTGCAGCACGTCTCAGAAGTCTTCTGAGAACATAACCACGACCCTCATTTGATGGAACGATACCATCAGATGTCATAAATGTAACTGAACGGATATGATCAGTTATAAGTCTGATCGATACATCCTTCTCATGGTCTGCCTCGTATTCTACACCGGCCATCTCACATACTCTGTCACGCAGAGCCTTGATCGTATCAACATCAAAAATAGAATCAACATCCTGAACAACAACGGCAAGTCTCTCAAGTCCCATACCTGTATCTATGTTCTTCTGCTCAAGCTCAGTGTAGTTGTTGTGGCCATCATTGTTGAACTGTGTAAATACGTTGTTCCATACTTCCATGTACCTGTCACAGTCGCAGCCTACAGTACAGCCAGGCTTACCGCATCCGTACTTCTCGCCTCTGTCATAATAAACCTCTGAACAAGGACCACAAGGACCTGCTCCATGCTCCCAGAAGTTGTCCTCCTTGCCGAATCTGAATATACGATCGGCATCTACACCAATCTCTTTATTCCATATATCAAACGCCTCATCATCATCCTGATAAACTGAAGGATAAAGCCTGTTCTTGTCAAGTCCTACGACCTCTGTAAGGAACTCCCATGTCCATGATATAGCCTCATGCTTAAAATAATCACCGAACGAGAAATTTCCCAGCATCTCAAAAAATGTACCGTGACGGGCTGTCTTTCCTACATTCTCTATATCTCCTGTTCTGATACACTTCTGACATGTTGTGACACGTCTCCTAGGTGGTACCTCCTGACCTGTAAAGTAAGGCTTAAGTGGTGCCATACCTGAATTGATCAGCAACAAGCTGTTGTCATTGTGTGGAATAAGTGAAAAGCTCTTAAGTCTCAGATGACCCTTGCTCTCCATGAATTCCAGAAACATCTTTCTCAGTTCATTCACGCCATAATTTTGCATTGTCTGTTATCCTCCACTCTATCTTCTGTCAGCCAGTTCTTCTGTTATATCTTTCCAGCTGATACCCTTCTCTACCATCAGAACCATCAGATGGTAAAGAAAGTCAGATATTTCATATTTTATATCCTCTGAATCAGGATTCTTGGCCGCAATGATTATCTCGGTTGCACCCTCTCCAACCTTCTTCAGTATCTTATCAATACCCTTGTCAAAGAGATAGTTTGTATAAACTCCATCAACCGGCTTATCCTTCCTGTCTCTTATGGTATTATACACCTCCTCAAATACTTTGAGAGGATTTGTATCATTGTAATCCTTCTTCACAAGATCTGTAAAGAAGCATGTACGGCTTCCCGTATGACAAGCTGCTCCAATCTGGGAAACCTTAGCAAGAATCGTATCCTTATCACAATCTATGGTAAGCGATTTCACGAACTGATAATGTCCTGACGTATCGCCCTTTGTCCAAAGCTCATTTCGGCTTCGGCTCCAATAAGTCATTCTTCCTGTTCTGATAGTCTTCTCGTACGACTCCTTGTTCATATACGCAACCATCAGCACCTCTCCGGTCTTGTAATGTTGTGTAACACACGGTATGAGACCGTCCGAGTTAAGTTTAAACTCATCAAATGACATGGATGCTTCAAAGAGATTGACATCCACATTATCCGCTTTGCAATCCTGCTTGATCTCCATTATATCCATCTTCTGAAGATTGTACAGAGATATTGACTCAGCATTCGTCTCCTTCAGCATCTCAGCAACCGCCTCTCCATTTGTCGAGTATGTTGAAACTATAACCGGAAGTGCCACGTTTTCACGGATCGACCTGACTATATCCATATATTCAGGAACCATATTGTTGTGAAGCAGAAGAAGTTCTCCGGCTCCAAGTTCCTTTAACTTCCGCGCATAACCGACAGGATCATCACACTCACTTAAGTCTATAGTGCATATGATCCTTTCTGAGCCAAATCTGTCAGCAGCCTCACTGACAAGCTCAGGTGTAGCCAATGCTGCTGACTTCATACACACTTTTGATGCCCCAGCATATAGAAGCTTCTTGATATCATCAAGATTTCTCACACCTCCGCACGCTATAAGCGGAATATCAACGCTATCACATATCTGTCTGATAACTGCGACATTCGGATTTCTTCCCTCTTTTGTCGCTTTGCTGTCAAAATATGCAATTTCATCAGCTCCAGTATCGTTATAATACTTTGCCATTTCTACTGCATTGGAAAGATCAAGACAAGGAATAATCTTTTTGTAAATCATCTCATTATCCATAGTGAACTAGCACCTCCCTACAGTGTGCCCTTAGTCGAAAGCACTTTTCCGTTTAATCTTCTGTCATAGGTTGTTGCTTCATCCAGGGCCTTTGCAAATGCCTTGAACGCAGCCTCAATTATATGGTGATCATTCTCTCCGGAGAACTGCTTAAGGTTGAGGTTCATCTCAGCCGCATAAGATACCGCGTAGAAAAATTCCTTAACCATCTGTGTATCGAAATATCCAACCCTCTCTGTCTGAAGAGTCAGGTCATACACCAGATAAGGACGACCAGACAGATCAATTGCACACATGACAAGTGTCTCATCCATTGGCAGGAAGAAATTGCCAAATCTTTTGATGGCCTTCTTGTCACCGACAGCCTCCTTTATAGCTTTTCCAAGAACGATACCGACATCCTCTATAGTATGATGACTGTCGACATACAGGTCTCCCTTCACAGTTACATTCAGATCAAAAAATCCATGCTTTGCGAAGCTTGTGAGCATATGATCAAAAAATCCTATTCCTGTATCTATCTTGGACTGGCCCTTACCATCTAAATTAAGCTCAAGGGTGATATCAGTCTCATTTGTTGTTCTTGTTATCTTTGCGATCCTCGCTGTCTTTTCTGCCACGTCTCTTTGTTCTCCTTCCCATATTTATCTATTCTATATCAAATCCAGTTATTTTTCAAATCTTACAGCAATAGAATTTGCATGGGCAGTGAGCTGCTCTGCTTTTGCAAATGTCTCTATGTCAGTGTGTACTGCCTCAAGTGCCTCTCTTGAGTAATATATTATGCTTGATTTCTTGATGAAATCATCAACTGAAAGTGGCGAGAAGAACTTTGCTGTTCCATTTGTCGGAAGGACATGGTTAGGGCCGGCAAAATAATCTCCGAGCGGTTCTGATGAATACTCACCGATAAATATAGCTCCTGCATTCTTAACTCTTGTCATCACATCAAATGGATTTGCTGTGACTATCTCAAGATGCTCAGAAGCAATATCATTTACAGCATCTATGGCATCAGCCATATTGTCTGCAAGGAGTATATATCCATAATTGTCTATCGACTTTCTCATGATCTCTTTTCTTGAGAGTTCTTCTATGAACTTGTCTACCTGAACAGACACCTTTTCTGCAAGCTCGCTTGAAGTTGTCACAAGTATAGCTGACGCCATCTCGTCATGTTCTGCCTGAGAGAGCAGATCGGCTGCAACATATCTTGCATTTGCGGTCTCATCTGCAAGAACCATAACCTCTGAAGGGCCTGCTATAGAATCAATGCTTACATGTCCGTATACGGCACGTTTTGCAAGTGCAACAAATATATTGCCAGGTCCAACTATCTTATCGACCTTTGGAATAGATTCCGTACCATATGCGAGTGCAGCTATCGCCTGAGCCCCACCTGCTTTATAGATTTCATCGACTCCGGCCTCATTGGCAGCTACAAGAGTTGTAGCATATACCTCGCCCTGTGCGTTGCAAGGAGTAGTCATAACTATCTTCTCAACACCGGCAACCTTTGCCGGCATGACATTCATGAGAACCGATGAAGGATACACTGCCTTACCGCCAGGAACATACACACCTACAGACGCAAGGGCTGTAACCTTTTGACCGAGAAGTGTTCCATTTGGCTTGGAGTCAAACCAGCTATACTGCTTCTGCTTCTCGTGGTATTCCCATATATTCTTCTTTGCCTTTCTGATAACGTCGAGAAGCTCGTCGCTCACCTGTGTGTAAGCGTACTCTATCTCTTCCTTTGTGACGCGGACATTCTCAGCTGTTATATCTGCCTTGTCAAACTTCTTCGTGTATGAAAAAAGCGCAGCGTCGCCGTTATCCCTGACATCGTCTACTATGCCCTGGACTGTCTCAGCAAAATCTCCAAAATTATTAGGACTTCTCTTCAAAAGATTGCTCAAAAGATCTTTCTTTGTCTCTGAATTAAGCTTTACTATTCTCATGTATGTAAATCCTCCGTATAATAAATTTCACATAATATGCCATGCAATTTCTGTGAACAGTATCTACTGCTGTGCATCTTCCTTTATCAGTCTGTTGAGGTCGGCAAGGAGTTTATGGATTCTCTCATTCTCCATCTTTAGGCTGACCTGGTTGACAACCATTCTGGCCGAAAGCGGGCATACTTCTTCAAGAACTTCAAGTCCATTCTCCCTGAGAGTACTTCCGGTTTCAACTATATCAACTATAACTTCTGACAGTCCAACGATCGGTGCCAGCTCCACAGATCCGTTCAGCTTTATGATCTCAACCGTCTGATGCTTGCGGTTGTTAAAATAATCCTTTGCAATGACAGGGTACTTACTTGCAACTCTTATTATCTCATTCTTTTTCAGCAGATCCCTGGCCGATGCAGGACCACATACACACATACGGCATTTACCAAAGCCAAGATCCATTACCTCGTACAGATTTCTGTTCTCCTCAAGTATCGTATCTTTTCCAACAACACCTATATCTGCAGCTCCATACTCCACATATGTAGGAACATCCGTGGCCTTTGACAGAAAGAATTTCATCTTTAGTTCCTCATTAACAAATATAAGCTTTCTTGTGTCTGGATCCTTCATCTCGTCACATGTTATACCTATCTGCTCAAGCAGCGCAAGTGTCTTTTTTGCCAGACGGCCTTTAGCAAGTGCAAATGTCAAATATCTCATAGTCTTATAAACCTTTCAAATTAATTATATCTCATGTCAATGTCTATCTATGTCCATTGCTATACTACTCTGTACCATTCCAATCAACAGTCTTTTTATTGCCTCAAATCTATGATATCAGAGCTCTGTCTCCGTTCCGGCAAGCAGATCGTAAGCCACTGTCCTGCCCGAAGCGTCAAAATACATTAGGCCTGAGAAATGCTCCCTCTTTGCATACTCAAGATAATCCTCGACAGTCTTTCTATGTGACTTTCTTATAAGCTCTATCTTTCTTCCCTGGGCGCGGAATGTCATCCCTGCCTTTATAGCTCTATCCTGGTTCTCTGTGTCATAAAGAACTATAGTATTTGAATAGTCAACCTCGACCTCTATACTCTGCCTGTCAAGTGCCATCATAAGCTCCTCAATGATAAATGCAAATCCGATTGACGGAGCATCTTTTCCGAACTGTTTAAGCAGATTATTATATCTTCCGCCTTTGACAACAGCATCACCGGTTCCGTATGTGTAGCCTCTGAATATGATTCCTGTATAATAATTGTATCCATCAAGAACACCAAGATCAAAACTTACATGATCTGTGCAGCCATATGACTCAAGCGCACGATATACTCGACGAAGTCGTCTTATAGCCTCAAGAGATATCTCGTTTGAAACATATTCCTCAGCTTCATCAAGCATAGAGATGCCACCAAAAAGTGTGTTAAATGATGCAAATGCTTTCTTTAATTCATCGCTTATGTCAAGGTCTGCCACATATTCTTCAAGTCCGAAAAAGTTCTTGATATGGATATATTCCTTTATCATCTCCTCCTCGTCCTCACTTATGCCGGACTCAGCCACAAGTCCCTTGAAATAATCTATCTGACCTATCTCAATCTGGAAATCCTTTATTCCAATCTTTTTAAAACAGTCAATTACAGTTGCAATGATCTCAGCGTCGGCAGCAGAAGAATCATCATTTACAAGCTCTGCTCCGATCTGTGTAACTTCCTTCAGTTTACCCTGAAGCTTTAAAGTATTGGTGTATGTGTTCCCAGTATAACAGAGCCTTACAGGAAGATCCTCATCTGCATAATATTTCGCAACGCATCTTGCGATCGAAGGTGTGATATCCGGTCTTAAAACAAGAGTATTGTTATCTCTGTCGAAGAATTTGTACATCTCATTAGATGGTGCAGATCCCTTATCCCTGTTAAATATATCAAAAAATTCAAATGTAGGCGTCTCTATATCATGATAGCTGTATAACTCCAGAACATTATGGATCTCGTGAAGCACCTTTCTTTTCTTTTTACATTCTACATCATAGGTATCCCTGACTCCATCCGGTGTCTGCAACAGTTTGTCCTGCATAATATTGTCTCCTCGTCTATATTTCTACTTTAATACGTTAAAGTGCTACTTCATTACCTAGGTAGCATAACAACGTGGTAATTATATTAAACCAATTTACTTTTGTCAACCATAGTATCACATATCTCTTTATCGAAGTATCACATATCTCTGCTTTCCAGATCTTTTTTCAATGGTTCAAGATAATGCACAAGGGCACCACCCTTTGAATTTATAAAATATTCCAGATCGAGTTCATCAAATTTGAAATTGTTTGCATGACCAAAAGACACACGTTCAATGTACTTCTTAAGCTCGGAAAAGCGCATATAATATAGCTTATTCCGCCCTGTAAACATGATCACAAGAAAACTCACGCCACCCTGCTTTTCATAATCTTCCATGAACCGTATCTGATGTTCATGTATGTTGCGCATGGAGAATGTATCCGTAGAACACTCCTTTGCGTCAAAGCACACCGGAACTCCCTGCACGGCACCTATATAATCCACCGTAGAATCCTTCTCAAAATAGGCAAGCGTGATCTGGCTGCTTGCTTTGTCTATCTTTATAGGAGTGATCGGCGTAGGAATCTTCTGGACAAGTGCCAGGTCTTTCTGTCTGTAATATTCATTTGTGTGATTGATCATATCTTCAAGAGTTGAGCCCCTGAGGCCTCTCGAATTCCAGGTTGCCATCTATTCAAATAAATCCTTTTCTATGTTCTTGTACATCTCAGGTTTGAATGCCGAAAACGATCTGCCATTAAGATATGAAAGACCGCCCTTCACATCCATGAATTCCACCTGTCCACAGTGGAGAAGCTGATTTCTGAGCCTATAATTCTGTCTGAAGATAATATTCACATCACGGTCTCCATATTTCTGATCTCCAACAATTGGATAACCCATATGCTGAAGCTGCGCTCTGATCTGGTGCGTCTTTCCGGTTATAAGCCTTATCTCAAGCTCCGTATAATGCCCATTAGTTCTAAGTGGATAAAATATGGTATGGATCTTGTCATAGCTGCCATTTCCCGCAGCCTTTCGGATTTCCTGGACGCTGTCTGCGATGGTAACTTTATTGGTCTTCTCGTCTTTGTAGAGATATGCGGTCACATCCTGCATATCATTCATATTGCCTTTTACGATTGTATAATAGAATTTCTCTATGGTTCGTTCTCTTATGACACGGGAAAGTTCCTGGCTTCCCAAGAGTGATACTCCGCACAGAACAAGTCCTGAAGTATTCCTATCAAGCCTGTTGCATATAGAAGGCTTAAACGTTCGAAGCTGTTCCTGCGTGGTGTAACCGTTTTCCAGAAGATAATCTATAACGCTCTCATTTACAGAA
>URJI01000008.1 GCA_900548215.1 uncultured Coprococcus sp.
AGAAGAAGGATTTTCCGGTACATGTGAAGGTCACAGCTAAGGATGTGAATGGAAGGCTTTACAAGGATACGTTTTTTATGGGAGAGCAGATGTGTACTATAGGAGAGAGTCAGATCATAAATGTACTTGGTGAGATAAAGGATGAGGGTGTCATTCAGCAGATCAATGAGGTCATTGTGAGGGAATTGGCGTTGGATAATGAAAATTTGAATAGGGGGGAACGGAATGTGCTTGATAACGGACAACAGTAAAGAAGTGCAGGGACAGGTGCCTATTTATCAGAAAGTAACGCTCACAATAAAAGAGGCGGCAGAATATTCCAATATAGGAATAAATAGAATTGAAAGCTTGCTTAGAGCACCAAGATGTCCGTTTGTGTTATATGTAGGAAAAAAGAAACTGGTGAAACGGAAGGAGTTTGAGAAGTTTATATCTGAGAATATTGAAATATAATAGAGCACTTTTTCGTTTGCTCATGAGTGGATTGTGGACACATATGTATGGTAAATATTGAAATATAAGCCTCAATGTGGTATACTTATTCTGCTATTTTGGGGCTTCTTGTGGAAAGGAGCCAGAATGGGAAAAAGCTTAAAAGGTAAGGAACTGGGTGTCGGAATTTCTCAGCAGACGAATGGCCTTTATGTGGCTAGATTCACTGATAGATTTGGACGAAGGAAATCTAAACGTTTTAAGAAACTGCAGGAATGCAGACAATGGATAGCAGATGCAACATATATTGATGAACATAGTGATTTAGAGAATGCTACAGACATGCTTGTGGATGCGTGGTTTGAATATTGGATCGATCTAAAGAAAAAGACGGTGAGACCAAATACGGTTCGTAATTATTCCGAACGTTATGAAAGAAATATCAAGAACGTGATAGGAAATAAACTTCTTACAGAAGTGAAACCGATACATTGTCAGAAAATATTTTCAGATATGGCGGATGAAGGATATAAGACGACAACCATTTATCAGACTAGAATTGCATTGTATAACATGTTAGAGTTTGCAAAGGAAAACAAAGTTATAATAACAAATCCCTGTAAGAAATCGGTGAAGAGTGATATTGGCAAGCCATCAGATAAAAAAGAGGCTCTTACAATTGATGATCAAAGGCGTTTCCTTGCGGCAGCTAAAGGACAGAGTTATGAGTATCAGTATAGGTTTGCGTTGCAGACGGGACTTAGAACAGGAGAGCTTGTTGGTCTAAAGTGGGAAGATATTAATTTTGAAAGGAAGACTCTTACAATCGAAAGATCAATGGAGTTTAGGTACAAAGTTGGTGAGTGGAGAGTTGGACCGCCTAAAAGCAAGTCTGGATACAGGACAATACCACTTACGGACGAAGCAATTTGTATTCTTAAGGCCCAAAAAGAAAAGAACAGAAAACTCAAAGTGATAGATAAAGAGTGGGCTGATACAGTGTTCCTTTGCAGAAAGGGGCAACCTGTAAAAAATAGCACTTATGATACAGCTTTATTTAAAATTTGCGATAAAGCAGGAATCAAGCGTTTTTCGATGCATGTATTAAGACATACTTTTGCAACTAGATGTATTGAAGGTGGAATGATGCCAAAAACCTTACAGAAAATATTGGGACACTCTAATATTGGGATCACTATGAATTTGTATGTTCATATAACCGAAGAAGAAAAACAAAAAGAAATAGACCTTGTGGCAGAGGCTTTGAAGGCAGGTGTTGCAATATGAAAATTCATGTATTTTCATGCGAATATAACAAGATTGGTACACTAATTGGTACACCAGCGAAATACGAAGCCTACAAAGCCGCATAAAATCAAGGTTTTTAAGGAGGAAATATATAAAATGAAATTAGGAATCGTAGGACTCCCAAACGTGGGAAAGAGTACACTTTTCAATTCACTTACAAAGGCAGGAGCGGAATCAGCTAACTATCCGTTCTGTACAATAGATCCAAACGTAGGTATCGTTGCGGTACCGGACGAGAGACTGGACAAGCTCACAGAGATGTACAACTCAGCAAAGACAACACCTGCTGTTATAGAATTTGTAGATATCGCGGGTCTTGTAAAGGGCGCGTCAAAGGGTGAAGGACTTGGAAACCAGTTCCTTGCAAATATCAGAGAGGTTGATGCAATCGTTCATGTTGTAAGATGTTTTGAGGATACAAATGTCATCCACGTTGACGGTTCCGTAGATCCTATCAGAGATATCGAGACAATCAATCTGGAGCTGATATTCTCAGATATAGAGGTGCTTGACAGAAGGATAGCCAAGACGATCAGAGGCGCAAGAAATGACAAGATGCTTGCGAAGGAGCTTGACTTCCAGCAGAGGATCAAGGCTCACCTTGAGGATGGCAAGCTTGCAAAGACCATCGAGGTCACAGATGAGGACGAGCAGGCGTGGATAGAGGAATATAACCTTCTCACATGGAAGCCTGTAATATTTGCAGCAAATGTAGGCGAGGAAGACATTGCGGACGATGGCGCTTCAAATGAGAATGTGCAGAAGGTAAAGGAATACGCAAAGGACTTCGATGCAGAGGTATTTGTTGTATGTGCACAGATAGAGCAGGAGCTTGCAGAGCTTGACGACGAGGAGAAGAAGATGTTCCTCGAGGATCTTGGAGTTAAAGAGTCTGGTCTTGACAAGCTTATCAAGGCAAGCTACTCACTTCTTGGTCTTATCAGTTATCTGACAGCAGGTGAGACAGAATCAAGAGCCTGGACCATCAAGAAGGGAACAAAGGCACCTGGGGCAGCCGGAAAGATACATTCTGATTTTGAGAGAGGCTTTATCAAGGCGGAGGTTGTCAGCTACAAGGATCTCATGGACTGCGGAAGTATGCTTGCAGCTAAGGAGAAGGGCCTTGTAAGACAGGAAGGCAAGGAATATGTGGTTGAGGATGGAGATGTTATCCTCTTCAAGTTTAATGTATAGAAATTTACATGGTAAATTTCGCTGAATCAAGTATTAGAGAAGTAGCAGCTGTCTTTCTGCAATATGGAGAGTTGGCTGCTACAAGTATATTTTATAAGGTGGAATAATATGGCTCAGATAGCAGAATATTTTAGAAGTATATTTTTCCCGAATCTGGGAATAACACTCAGAAACGTGGGAGACCACATAAGTATAGGAAATTTTGAGATAAGATTTTATGGTATAGTCATCATGATAGGATTTCTGCTCGCATATGTGCTTGTGACAAATGAGGCAAAGAGAACAAAGCAGAATCCGGAGATGTATCTGGATTTCATACTGATACTCATCATTCCGGCGATACTTGGAGCAAGACTTTACTATATCCTGTTCAGACTTGATCAATATGTGGTGAAAGGCGATATAGGAGCAACAATCAAGGCCATGCTGAACATCAGGGGCGGAGGCCTTGCCATATATGGCGGCATCATTGCAGGAATCATCACAGCGATAATATTCTGCAAAGTCAGGAAGGTCAATTTTGTACTCATGGCTGACACCGCAGCGTTTGGAATACTGATAGGACAGATACTTGGAAGATTTGGCAATTTCTTCAACAGGGAAGCATTTGGCGCATATACAAATTGCAGGATGGCCATGGCTATCCCGCTTGATTATTACAGGGCTGATGGCAATCTAGACTATCTTGAGAGAACGGGAGTAATCACGCAGAAGATGCTTGACAATGTGGTGACTATAGATGGAATGGACTGTATCACTGTTCATCCAACGTTCCTGTATGAGTCTCTGTGGAATCTGCTGCTGCTTGTTTTCTTATTTATATATAGAAAGCACAAGAAGTTCAATGGAGAATTTGCACTCATATATCTGGCAGGATATGGCCTTGGAAGATTTGTTGTCGAGGGGCTTAGGAGCGATTCTCTAATGGTTGGGAATACCGGTGTCAAAGTGTCACAGGCGCTTGCCCTTGCATGCTTTGTTGTGGCAGGCGTGGTACTTGTCATAAATTATGTAAGATGTGCCAAGCGTGGCTGGCCTGCAGTGGTGATGGGAGATGCTGCTGGCACAGAATTGGAGATCAGTGGTGAAGCAGACGCTGCGGATACAAAATTGGAGATCAGTGGTGAAGCAGACGCTGCCGGTACAGAAGTGGAGGCCGGTGGTGAAAATGGTTCAGATGTATCCAAAGTGGAGACCAGTGGTGGATCAGGTGACACAGAAAAAAAGAAGAATGATAAAGATGCCATAAAATAAGATCTCAGCGCAGAAAAAGTGGCATTAAAAATAATATAACAGGAAGACAATACAGATAAATACCCACAGAGTGGAGATATCCTCCACGAAATGGGAAAAAACTGGGATTTGTCCCCACCGTAAAAAAGCCTGTAGGTCTGACAGCGAAAAACTGTTGGATCTACAGGCTTTTTGCGTATGTAAGGCATTATTTGGTCACAGTTTTTTCATATAACGGGGTTGCAATTTGGGGGGCTATAGTATAGAATAGTGGGTACAAGTGGCATTACTGTGCATACATGTGGTGGAAAGTGGTGATTATACGAAGGGAGGAGATCTGAATGTCCAGATGCTTATCAGGTGAATATGAACACAAACTTGATGCAAAAGGCAGACTGATCATGCCTCTGAAAATTCGTTCTGAACTTGGTGAATCATTTATGGTCACAAAGGGAATCGACTGCTGTCTCTATGTGTATGGCATGACAGAGTGGGAAGAGTTCGTTGAGAAGCTCAACAAGCTTCCTATGACAAACAGAACAGCAAGAGCATTCAAGAGAGGCTTCCTTGCCGGTGCAGTGAAGTGTGAACCGGATGCGCAGGGAAGGATCCTGCTCACTCCGAAACAGAGAGAGTATGCCCACATCGACAAAGAAGTGTATGTTATCGGTAACGGTGAGAAAGCGGAGATATGGAGCAAGGAAGAGTGGGATGGACCTGAGAATATTAGTGATAATCAGGCCAGCATGGACGAGCTTGCGGACGAACTTGATGCACTTGATTTTAGCTTTTAGGAAAAGAATGGTAGATGGTTATGGAATTTGCACATAAGTCAGTCCTGCTTCAGGAGACGATAGATAATCTGAATATCAAGCCAGATGGAATCTATGTGGATGGCACATTAGGGGGAGCCGGACACTCAGAGCAGATCGCAAAGAGGCTGGGAGATGGCGGCAGGCTTATAGGTATTGATCAGGATGAGGATGCCATAGCTGCAGCAAGCAAGAGACTTGAGCCGTATGGGGATAAGGTGACGATAGTCAGGGACAACTACCAGAATTTTAGAAGAATATTGGACGAGCTAGAGATACAGAAGGTGGACGGGATACTACTTGATCTTGGGGTATCTTCATATCAACTCGATAATGCGGATAGAGGATTCACATATCGAGTTGATGCTCCACTGGATATGAGGATGGACAACAGACAGACGAAGACAGCAAGGGATATAGTGAATGATTATCCGGAAGCTGATCTTTACAGGATATTTCGAGATTATGGTGAGGAGCGATATGCAAAGAGTATTGCATATCATATATGCAAGTACCGTGAGAACAAGGTGATAGAGACGACTGAAGAGCTCAACGATATAATCCGCGGTTCCATTCCGGCAAAGGCACGGAACGGTCAGGGACACCCTTCAAAACAGACTTTTCAGGCAATAAGGATTGAACTTAACAGAGAGCTTGATGTATTGAGAGATTCGATAGATGGAATGATATCAAGCTTGAATCCAGGAGGACGGCTTGCGATTATCACATTCCATTCACTGGAGGACAGGATAGTCAAGCTTGCATTCAGGAAGAATGAGAATCCATGTATATGCCCGCCTAATTTTCCGGTGTGTACATGTGGAAGAAAACCTTTGGGCAAGGTTATCACGAGAAAACCGATAGTCCCAGGGGAAAGGGAGATTTTAGAGAATTCAAGGTCAAAGAGTTCGAAACTCAGGGTGTTCGAAGCTTTTTGATAAAAAAGCCGGATACGGCATAGATGAGAGAGGCGATAGTTATGGCAGACAGGAGATATTATACTGAGGGCAGTTCTGCAAGAAAACTGAATCAGAGAAATAGAACAGGAAACAGGGCATCCAGACAGGAATATGTCGGCGGTTCTGCGGCTCCGGCAAGAGCACCACAGCCTGCAAGAAGAAGCAGACCAGTGACCCAGCCTCAGCCAGCCAGAAAAAAGAAGCAGGGATCACATCTCACAGACAGAGAACGGAGAGAACTTGCAGCCAGAAGAGCCGAGAGTAAGGCGGTTACAAATGCTCAGATCAGATACACAGCGGGAATGGTCGTGGCAATCGTGATAGCAGTTGCACTTTGCTGTTATCTGCTCAAGCTCACATCGGAAGTCAAGTCAGAGAAGGAGTCTGTTGCAACACTTAAGTCACAGGTTGCAGCACAGCTCGACGAGAATACGGGCTACAGTGCAGGACTTGATTCGATGACGGATCTGGATGAAATTTATAATATTGCAACTACTAAGCTCGGCATGGTATACTCACAGCCGGGACAGACTTTATACTATTCACAGAATAGTGATGATTATGTAGTACAATACAAAGATGTCCCTGAGACCAAATAAGGCTCAGGGATAATTTTTTTAAGGTGGAAATATACGATGTCTAAGAGATCAAAAATGTTTTTAAAAGGAATGAGAAAGAAGACCAGATGCACATATCTTATAGTGGTGCTGATACTTGTTGCACTTGCGATAAGAGTAGTATATATAAATGTGGTCAACGGCAAGGAGTATTCTGAGGCGGTTGTGATGCAGATGGATTACAACTCGACAGATATCCCTTATGAGCGTGGAGAGATACTGGACAGGAACGGCAACGTGCTGGCAAACAGTGAGAAGACATACAGCCTGATACTTGAACCGGGAAATATTCTTCTGACAGACAAAGGGGAAGCAGCAACAAAGAAGGCTGTCACAAAGTTTTTTGACGTGACTGATGAAGAGTTTGATGAGCATATATCCGATGAGAAATCTTACTATGAGGTTGTACTTAAAGGATTAGCCTATACTGATGTGAAGGCGTTTGAGGATTACTGCAAGACAGATGAGGGATCTGACGTAATTGGTGTAAGGTTTGAGACAGTATACAAGAGAAACTATCCAAATGGATCTCTTGCATGTCATCTGCTTGGATATACGGCTAGTGGAAATGTTGGACAGGGTGGAATAGAGGGCTACTACAATGATTACCTGAACGGTGTTGACGGAAAGACATACAAGTATATGTCGGGTTCAGGCGGCGTGGATTCAGAGACTGTGGCTGCCCAGAACGGTGAGACCGTTGTATCAACCATTGATATGAATATTCAGAAGATAATAGAGGATAATATTTCTGAGTATATGCAGAACACAGGTGCCAAGCAGATTGGTATCATAGCCATGGATCCAAACAACGGAGAGGTTCTTGGTATGGCGAGTTCAAGAACTTATGATCCCAATAATCCGATGGATATACAGGCGCTCAGGAATATGACTGTCACCGTCACACAGGAAGTGGAGCTTGATGGTGCGGATGAAGATGCTGACAGTCTTATAAGCGTTGAAAGTGCAAACAAAAAGAACAGTGGTACAACCAGCACATCTGAGGAGGCATCCACGGATGAGGCTGATGCAGCGGATGAGAGCAGTTCGAAGGAAGAGTCTGATACTGAGGCTGCGACCGAGAAGAAGAATGTCAGGACAGAAGAGGTAGAGTATGATTTTTCTGAGATGTCGGATGCGGAATTCCAGAGCACAATAGATGGTTTCACATCAGACCAGCTTTACGAGGCTCTGAACTATGTATGGCAGAATTACTGCATAAGTGATGTATTTGAGCCTGGTTCAACTTACAAGGCTTTTACCGTAGCAGGAGCAATGGAGGATGGCGTCATATCAGATGGAGATGAATTTCTCTGCGATGGATCACAGGTAGTTGTAGAAGGCGAGAGTCCTATCTATTGTAGTTACAGAGCCGGACACGGAATGGTCGATGTCAAAAGAGCGCTGGCTGTATCATGTAACGATGCACTGATGCAGATCGCTGCTGCTGAGGGACCGGAGATATTTGACAAATATCAGGTCATATTCAATATAGGTTCCAAGACGGGAATAGACCTTGACGGTGAGACAACCGGTATAAAGTATGATGTGGAGAATCTGAATCCTACAGAGCTTGCGACATCATCATTTGGACAGGGTGTTACTACTTCTATGATACAGATGGCGGCGGGATTCTGCTCAGTCATAAACGGTGGAAATTATTATGTGCCTCATGTCGTAAAGAGGCTTCTTGATTCGGATGGAAATGTTGTAGAGGATATCGATCCGGTACTTGTGAGAAAGACCATCTCGAAAGAGGTATCTGATTATATGAGAACATACCTTCAGGCAGTTGTCGAGGAAGGTACAGGATATGCTGCGGGAATAGATGGATATACGATAGGTGGTAAGACAGGTACAGCCGAGAAGCTGCCTAGAGGAAATGGAAAATACGTATTGTCGTTCATAGGATTTACTCCTGTTGAGAATCCTCAGGTCATGCTTTATGTTGTAGTTGATGAGCCTCACCTTGAGGATCAGGAGGGATCGGGTGCCGGTGCAAAGCTGTTCAATCAGGTGATGCAGGATCTTCTTCCATATCTCAATGTATACGCTACTAACGCGGATGACGTCCAGTATGATGGAACCGATGAAACACTCTCATCAGCATTTGACGAGGATGATGCATCAGCAGATGATGTGGCTGGTGGTGAAGATACAGTTTCCGATGACAGTGACGTGACAGACGAATCCATAGCAGATGAGAGCAGCGTGGATGATGCGTCGGAGGCAGATGACGGATATACCGATGAGCCGGATTATACGGATGACAGTGGTGAGTCTGGTGATTATACGGATGATACCGGAACAGGCGATGACTATACCGATGACAGTGGATATTATGATGATACCGGCACAGCGGATGATTATACATCTGATGAAGATGCGTCAGGTGATTATTCCTATGTTGATGATGGGACAGAGTGATGCATATGTGAATGTACAAATATGATAAAGCGGGGATTGGACATGTATGTTCGATCCCCGTTTTGTATGGGGATTTAACGTAGTTTTAAGAATAGATAAGGCGGAGCTGTAATAGTATAGTAAAAAAATGAAGGATGAGCCGTGAGAGTTTATAGCTACAACAGACAACGGATAAAATGCATACTGATCATAGTGTGCTTTGCGGTTATGGTCGTTGCGGGGAGACTTACATACATAATGATATTCAGGGGAGAGTATTATAGTGAAAGGGCGACATCACTTCATGAAAGAGAGCGGAGTATAAAAGCTCCGAGGGGCAGGATATATGACAGAAATGGCAACGTGCTTGCCGACAACAAGGCGGTCTGTTCGGTGTCGGTCATCCACAGCCAGATAGAGGACGAAGATGAAGTGATAGATCTGCTGATGGGATATATAGACAAAGATTCCGCAGAGATAGAGAAGAAGGTACGCAAGAATTCTTCAAGGGAACTGATCGCATCAAATGTTGACAAGGAGACCGGGCAGAAGATCAAGGCGGCGGGACTTCCAGGTGTGAAGGTTGACGAGGACTACAAGAGAAATTATCCGTATGATACACTGGCATCTAAGGTGCTTGGATTTACCGGCGGCGACAATCAGGGAATACTTGGCCTTGAGGTGAAGTATGATGATTATCTAACAGGAAAAAATGGAAGTGTAAATGCGGTCACGGATGCAAAAGGTATAGAACTTGCCAGCTATCCGGAGACCAGGACTGATCCGGTCCCTGGAAAAGATCTCGTGACAACGCTGGATATAAATATACAGAGATATGTGACGCAGGCGGCATATAAGGTTCTAGAGGAGAAGAAGGCGAACAGAGTGTGTGCCATAACGATGAATCCTAAAACTGGTGAGATATATGCAATGGCTGATGTGCCGGAGTATAACCTGAACGATCCATTTACGCTCGTCAGCGGCTACGACTCATCTTCAAATAACGATACTGAAGATGAGGAAAATGCTGCTGACGGCCGGACGGACAGTCCGGGTGAAGCAAATGAAACCTCAGCGCTTCCGGCCATGAGCCAGATGGATGAACTGAATAATATGTGGAGAAATTATCTTATAAGTGATACCTATGAACCGGGCTCCACAGCGAAGATTATAACATTGACCGCGGCACTTGAAAAAGGGGCTGTGAGCAGCAGTGACAGTTTTTACTGTCCGGGGTACAGGCTTGTTGAGGATAGAAGGATAAGGTGCAGTAAGACAACAGGACATGGAAGCCAGACACTCGAGCAGGCACTCATGAACTCGTGCAATCCGGCGTTCATGGATATAGGTGAGAGAACTGGAGTTGACGCCATGTATGAATACTATGGCAGGCTGGGACTTTTTTCACAGAGTGGTATAGATCTGCCCGGAGAGGCAAATTCCATAATGCATGCAAAGGAAAATGTTGGGCCGGTGGAACTGGCTACCATGTCATTTGGACAGTCATTCCAGGTTACGCCGATTCAGTTTGTGTCGGCCATAGCTGCGGTCATTAACGGCGGTTATCGGATAACTCCACATATTGGCATGGAGATTGTTGACAGCAAAAATGGATATATACAGGCTCTGGAATTTCAAAGCGGAGAACAGGCGATAACCTCTGAGACATCAAAACAGATGCGGAGCATGCTGGAGTCTGTGGTTGCAGACGGGTCAGGAAAAAATGGCGGCATAGCTGGATATAGGATAGGTGGTAAGACTGCCACAAGTGAGAAACTTCCAAGAGGAAATGGCAGGTATATTTCTTCTTATGTGGGATTTGCACCTGCGGACGATCCTGTTGTCATGACACTGCTTCTCATAGATGAACCGGAGGGAACTTATTATGGTGGAATGGTTGCAGCTCCGGTTGTGAGAGATATTTTTTTGAACATTCTTCCCTATTTGGGAATTGACAAAGATACGAATGCGTATTAAATTTATCTCAGTCTGAAAACAGTTAAAGAAATACATAGTCTGCGTGCGCAGACAGGTAAGGAGTACAAAATGAATTTAGATTTAAAAATTGTGTTGCCAATAGTGATAGCATTCTGTATCAGCGTAGTGCTGTGTCCTATCGTTATTCCGTTTCTGAAGAAACTGAAGTTTGGACAGTTTGTAAGAGATGACGGCCCTCAGGCTCACCTCAAGAAGGCGGGAACACCTACTATGGGAGGACTTATCATCCTGCTGTCGTTCACCATCACTACACTGCTATATATGAAGAAGTATCCGGATGTTCTTCCGGTGTTGTTTGTTACCCTTGGATTTGGACTTATCGGATTTATAGATGATTATATCAAGGTTGTTATGAAGAGATCCATGGGTCTTCATGCATGGCAGAAGATGCTGGGACAGATAGTTGTAACCGGTGTGTTTGCATATTATATTGAGAAATATTCAGATATCAATAATGAACTCATAATTCCATTTGTTGGCAGGACAGTCCAGCTTAACAGCGTATTATATGTGATCCTTTTGTTTTTCATAGTTCTTGGAACAGTAAATGGAGCAAACTTTACAGATGGACTTGATGGTCTTGCATCATCTGTCACTGTTCTGATCGCCACATTTTTTGTAGTGGTATCAGTTGGAATAGGTTCAGGTGTGGCACCTGTCACATGTGCAGCGGTTGGAAGTCTTCTCGGTTTCCTTGTATATAATGTATATCCTGCAAAGGTGTTCATGGGGGATACGGGTTCCCTGGCCCTTGGAGGATTTGTGGCATCCACGGCTTATATGCTCAAGATGCCGATATTCATAGTGATAATTGCGTTTATATATTTCCTTGAGGTTTTATCTGTAATAATACAGGTAGTATCATTCAAACTTACAGGAAAGAGAGTTTTCAGAATGGCACCTATACATCACCATTTTGAGCTCGGCGGATGGCCGGAGTCAAAGGTAGTGGCAATCTTTTCTATTGTCACAGCAGTTCTCTGTGTAGTGGGACTTCTGGCAATATAATTAAAAAAAGCTAGTGATCAGCCATAGAAAGGAGAAAGTGGTGCTGAGTGCATCACGGTGAAGATTATGGAGATAAATACAGCAATAGTTGCAGGAACAGGAAAAAGTGGGATCAGTGCGACAAACCTTCTGGTAAAGCACGGTGTTAAAGTATATTTGTTTGATGAGAATAAGGAGCGGAATGTCGATGATATCATGGGAAAGACAGGAAATTCTGAACTTGTCAATGTGATGCTTGGAGAGCTTTCTGATGAGGCCCTTAAGAGTGCACAGCTTATGGTCATCAGCCCGGGTATACCTGTGGATGCGCCATTTACAGATATTGTGAGAAATGCAAAAATTCCAATATGGAGCGAAATTGAGCTGGCATATCACTATGGCAAGGGCAAGATAGCAGCAATAACAGGGACAAATGGCAAGACTACAACAACGGCACTTGTTGGCGAGATTGTTAAGGCTCACAACGCAAAGACGATAGTTGTAGGAAATATTGGAATACCTTACACCGAGCTTTGTGACACAACGGACGATGATTCAGCTACAGTTGCAGAGATAAGCAGTTTCCAGCTTGAGACTGTTATTGATTTTCATCCGAATGTAAGTGCAGTATTGAATCTTACTCCGGATCATCTTAACAGACATTATACATTTGAGAACTATGGCAATGTTAAATTTTCTATAACAAAGAATCAGACCATGGATGATGTTGCAGTGTTCAACTATGATGATGAGCACACAAGAGCCATGGGTGAGAAGGCTAAGGATCACTGCCGCGTGGTATATTTCAGCAGACTTGATAAGCCAGCTGGCGGTGTGTATGTCAAGGATGGTGAGATTGTCCTCGAGGATGGAGGTACTGAGATTGATGTACTTGCCCTGAAAGATCTGAAACTTCTTGGATCACACAATGTGGAGAATGTTCTGGCAGCAGTTGGAATATCATATTATATGGGAGTGCCTGCTGCTACGATCAGAGAAGTTGCGACATCTTTTAAGGCAGTGGAGCATAGAATAGAGTATGTGGACACGATTGCAGGTGTTGCATACTATAATGATTCAAAGGGAACGAATCCCGATGCTGCGATCAAGGGAATACAGGCGATGGTATCACCTACATATCTGATCGGTGGAGGATATGATAAGGGCTCTGAGTTTGATGAGTGGATAGAGGCATTTGACGGTAAGGTTAAGTGCCTTGTACTTATAGGCCAGACTGCTGAGAAGATTGCGGGCTGTGCGAAAAGACACGGATTTAATTCTCTGGTATTTGAGGAGAATCTTCAGGATGCAGTGGCATATTGTCATGAGCATGCGGTTGACGGAGATGCAGTACTTCTTTCACCGGCATGTGCAAGCTGGGGACAGTTTGACAATTATGAGCAGAGAGGAAATATGTTCAAAGAGTATGTGAGAAGCTATAAGGAGTGATCTGATTGAGTGGCAATCCGGAGGTTTCAGAAGATAGGATCAGTGAGACACAAAAGCGGCGCGGAAGTTATGTGGATGTGACGATGATGATCGTGCTGATCCTTATACTGATACTGGGACTTGCCATGATATACAGCACAAGCAGTTACAGGGCTGTAGATCTTTATGGTGACAGCATGTATTTTATGAGAAGACAGGCGGTGTATATGTTTGCTGCACTGGCTGCGATGTGGTGTGTATCGAATGTTGATTACAGATACTTACTGCCTTTTTCAAAGATCATACTGCTGTCGTCAATGGCACTTCAGATATTGGTGCTTGTGATTGGAACGGCAAGTCACGGATCTGCGAGATGGATATACATAGGGCCGGTAGGATTTCAGCCTTCAGAGTATGCCAAGACAGCCATAATAATATATACAGCGGCACAGGCTGCTGTACACAGCAGAGAACTTGTTCATGCGGGGCGGCTTGTGAGGATTATGATACTTCCGGTTCTCGATATAGTCCTGATAGGAGTAGAGAACCTGAGTACCGCCATAATATGTTTTTCTGTACTGTTTTCTGTGTTGTTTGCCGCAAGCCCTAAAGTCAGGCATTTTGTGATACTCGGCGTGTTTGGTGCTGCCGGGTGTGTGTTGTTTATTTTGTTTGCTGGCTATAGAGCGAACAGAGTCAGGATATGGCTTGCGCCGGAGCAGTATGAAGATGGATATCAGACAGTACAGTCGTTATATGCTGTGGGATCTGGCGGTGTGTTTGGTCTTGGATTTGAAAACAGTGTACAGAAGAAAGGCTTTATTCCTGAATCGCATAATGATATGATATTTTCAGTTATATGCGAGGAACTGGGGATAGCTGGCGCAGTACTTATACTGGTGCTGTTTGTCATTCTGACCTACAGGCTGGCGGTAATTGCCATGAATGCTAAGGACCGGTTTGGATCACTTATGGTCACTGGGGTAATGGCACATATAGCTGTCCAGTTTCTCATAAATGCGTGTGTGGTTACGAACACTATACCTCCTACAGGCGTGCCGATGCCGTTTATCAGTTATGGCGGAAGTTCGATCATATTTATACTCATGGAGATGGGAATTGTGATGTCTGTGGCCAGAGATACAAGTATTGTAAAATAACACATGATATATCCTGAAAAGGGAGATATGAATGGATAACAGAACGAATAGAAGAGATATAAACAATAGAAATGTTTCTGAAAGGAGAAGCCGCAATGTAGATGTGGCTGAGACCAGAAGAAAGAGCGGGAATGTGGATGTGTTCACAGGAAGAAGACTGGATGGAAGAGTCCAGGTTCCGGTGGACAGGAGAAAGCAGCCCGCTGGAAATCCGGAGCGGACCAGAGCGGCAGATGGCCGCAGAACTGAGACTGCAAGTCCCGTCAGACAGAGACGTTCCGATGATCGTGGAGGTCAGAGAACTCCAGACGAGCGCATCCGGCAGAGGAACGACCGAAGGAGACAGCCTGGAGGCAGAGAACGTGTGTCAGATGATGACCGAAAACGAAGAACTGATCCGGGAAGACCCAGGCGTGAAAATTCAGACAGGAGAGCGCAGGATCAGAGGAAAAGTCGTGATCAGGATCGCAGAAGACGCAATGAAGCTTCTGGTAAGAATAAGAAGAAAAAACAGCTGACCAGACAGGAGATAGAGAGACAGAAGAAGCTGAGGGAGGAAAAGCTCAGGCGCAGGAAAGAGAGAAACCAAAAGATCGCAAGGATCGCAAAGATAGTCCTCAAAGTGCTGCTGGTGCTGGTCATACTGTGCGCAATAGCATTTGTGTATATCAAAACCTGTTATAAGCTTAAGAATATAGAGGTGTCCGGAACTGATCATTATACGGACAAGCAGATGGTTGATATTGTAACCGGCGGCAATGACTACAGCAATACGCTGCTGTTTCTTATGGAGAGCCGGCTGCACCCCGCTGAAAATGTGACATTTATAGATAAGATAGATATAAGCTACATAGACAGAAATACGGTGTCCATAACCGTATATGAGAAGGCTATGGCTGGATGCATCAAGTACAATGATCAGTATGCATATTTTGATGGCGAGGGTACTGTGCTTGAGATTTCTGATGAGAAACTCGATGATGTTCCATGTATTGATGGTATTGAGAGTGATAATGTTGTACAGGGGCAGAAGCTGGATGTGGGAGATGACAGTTTCTTTCAGGAGATACTGACAATGACGCAGCTTATCTATAAGAATGATATCCAGATAGACAAGATAACCTGCGATTCAAAGCAGAACCTGATACTTCACAGGGATGGGATAAAGATCAATATTGGCACTGCGGAGAATCTGGAGAGCAAGCTCATGAATCTTGAGGTGATTCTTGAAAGTGTTAAGGGGAAAAAGGGTACCCTTGATATGTCCAATTACAGTCCGGCCGATGGAAGTGTTATCTTTAAAGAAAATAAATAAAAAATTCCTTGCGTAATGATATAAAAAATCGTATTATATAGGTACTAATGCAATAAAAACGTTGGAATTTTTGACTGAGATATCAGGCCGATACATAGAGATGGATTCGAATGAGTCGTCTGACAGGTCTGGTGATGTTGATTATTGGATAAAAAGAATAAGTGTATAAGGAGGATGCAACCGTGCTTGAGATAAAATCAAATGACGAGAGAACACCGGCAAGGATTCTTGTAATAGGTGTCGGCGGTGCAGGTAATAATGCTGTAAACAGAATGATTGATGAGAATGTTGAGGGAGTAGAACTTATTGCAATCAATACTGATAAGCAGGCTCTTTCACTCAGCAGAGCTACAACAAAGATCCAGATTGGTGAGAAGCTCACAAAGGGTCTTGGTGCTGGTGCTAAGCCTGAGATCGGTGCAAGCGCAGTGGAGGAGAACAGAGAAGAGATCGTGGATATCATCAAGGATGCCAACATGGTATTTGTAACATGTGGTATGGGTGGTGGTACAGGAACCGGAGCTGCTCCTGTAGTCGCTGAGATGGCAAGAAATCTTGGAATACTTACAGTAGGTGTTGTTACAAAGCCATTTGGTTTTGAGGGCAAGCCTCGTATGAGAAACGCAATAGAGGGTATATCAAGACTGAAGGAGAACGTTGATACACTTATTGTTATACCTAACGATAAGCTTCTTCAAATCTGTGACAAGAGGACAAGCATTCCTGACGCACTTAAGAAAGCGGATCAGGTGCTCCAGCAGGGTGTTCAGGGTGTAACAGATCTTATCAATAAGCCGGGTCTTATCAACCTTGATTTTGCTGATATACAGACAGTCATGAGAGACAAGGGTATCGCTCATATCGGTATCGGTTCAGCAAGTGGAGAGAACAAGGCTGTTGACGCTATCAAGGAGGCTATGGATTCACCACTTCTTGAGACAACAGTTTCAGGTGCTACAGATATCATCGTCAACTTCTCAGGTAATATCGGTATCGTTGAAGCATACGATGCAGTTACATACCTCACAGAGCAGGCTGGAGATGGTGTGAATATCATATTTGGTACAGTTGACAATGACAACATGGGTGAGGATATCAGCATCACTATCATTGCAACAGGACTTGAGAGATCAGGTGAGAGCGATGTGACATCAAGATATGCTGGCACAGCTTCTCCTATGGGAACTATGACTACACCAAAGCCGTCAGTTACAACTGCTACGCCAGCAGCTGACAGCAGCAGAACAGCAACTTATGCAGGACAGAGCCTTGGCACACACAGCACAGCAGCACAGCCAAGCAGACCTTCATTCCTTAACAATACTACACCTGCAGCAGAGCCTGCGGTTAAGCCTGCATTTACAACTCCTGTAACAGCAGCAACACAGACTCCTGTTACAAGTACACCGGTTGAGACATCACATGTGTCAAGACCTAAGACAGAGAGCATAAAGATTCCTGATTTCCTGAAGAAGAGATAATCTTATCAGGACAGACAGATCAGATATATGCAAGTATGTAACGGATAATTTCGTGAGAAATTATCCGTTTTTCTTAATCTATAGCAAGGATTTGAAATGTTTAATTTGAAAAGCTTGATGTTTAACGGGCAGATGTCCGGATAAAGGAGGGTGATCATATGTTTTATCTGGCAGGCAGAGAGGAGATGCAGAATATAGACAGACTTACCATAGAAGAGGATGGAATTCCGGGTATTTTGCTGATGGAGAGGGCAGCCATATCGATTCTTGAAGAAATAAATTCAAGATTGAAACAGGGTTCTGATGGTGATGGCAGGAACGTATCTGGTGAGAAGAACAGACCGCTCGCATGTCTTGTTGTGGTTGAGGGCGGCAATAATGGCGGAGACGGTCTGGCTCTTGCCAGACTTTTACACCAGCAGGGTGAACAGGTTCAGGTATGTTATATAAATGGACTTAAAAGGGTAAGTGAAAGCTTTGAGACACAGCTTGAGATTGTGAAAAAACTCGGGATAGATATATTAGACACAATCCCGCATGAAGCCTATGATGTGGTAGTGGATGGAATATTTGGAGTCGGTCTTAAGAGGGAGATAGTTGGTGTGTGGAAGGACACCATAGATATTATGAATTCTATGGCTGGTTTTAAGATTGCGATAGATCTTCCTTCCGGAGTTGATGCTTCCACCGGACAGATACTTGAAACCGCATTCCGGGCTGATCTCACAGTTACATTTGGTCTTTATAAAAGAGGCCTTATGCTTTATCCTGGCTGTGACATGGCGGGAACTGTGGTGGTAAGAGACATAGGATTCTCTAAAGAAGCCATAGATAAGGTGGCGCCAGTAGCGTATACTTATGACACATCAGATATGACAAGGCTGCCAGCCAGGGTGAACAGTTCAAATAAGGGAACATATGGGCGAGTGGCAGTCATAGCGGGAAGCAGGGATATGTCGGGAGCAGCTTCCTACGCAGCTGAGGCTGTGTACAGAGTGGGTGCCGGACTTGTTAAGGTCTACACTCATACTTATAACAGAAACGTCATAGGGTGTACTGTTCCTGAGGCTGTGCTTATGTTTTATGATGATGAGGAAAGCGCTGTTTGCTGCGCCGAGGATGCATTAAACTGGGCAGATGTGATACTGATAGGTCCTGGCCTTGGAAGAAGCCCGGAGGCTTGTGCTATGGTAAAAATCATAGTTAACAGGGCTGAGCAGCCGGTGGTTGTTGATGCGGATGCGTTAAATATCATATCCTGTGATCTGGATATTTTAAGAGATCACAGAGGACCGGTGATCATAACGCCACACATGGGTGAGATGGCACGTCTTACAGGTATGGCCATAACAGATATAAAAAAGAATATTTTAAAGGTGTGCAAAGACTTCGCTATGGAGTATAATATCATAGATGTGCTTAAGGATGCGCGAACCACCGTGAGCAGTGGTGATAAAGTATACATAAACACCTCTGGCAACAATGGAATGTCCACGGCGGGAGCTGGGGATATTCTGGCGGGCATAATTGCGGGGCTGATTGCAACAGGACTTATGCCGGAGGATGCTGCACCGCTTGGAGTGTATATACATGGACTTGCGGGTGATGCTGCAGCCGGGTACAGAGGAAAAACAGGGATGATAGCCCGAGATATAGTTGATGCCATACCTCAGGTGATCCGGGATTAAAAGGAGCATGAATATGAGCAGCTTTAACAGAATACAGGCAGTAATAAATCTTGACAATATAAGACATAACGTGTCTGCCATGAAATCTCTTGTGGATGAGAACAAAAAGATGCTGGCGGTCATAAAGGCGGATGCATATGGACATGGAGCCGTTGAAGTTGGCAGGGCACTAGACGATATGGCTGACTATTATGCAGTGGCATTTCTCGATGAGGGAATAGAGCTCAGAAAGGCGGGAATAGATAAGCCGATACTGATACTTGGATACACAGATCCGTCGGATTACATGGATCTCATGAGATGGGATATACGTCCTGCCATGTATGATGTGGATGAGGCGCAGCAGTTGTCTGATGATGCGGTCAGCATGGGCAAGCGTGCGAAGATACACATAAAGGTGGATACAGGAATGGGCAGGATTGGCTTCACCTGCGATGATGCTGGTGTCAATAATATCGAGAAGATATGGAAGATGCCGGGCATAGAGATAGAGGGAATATTTACCCATTATGCGAAAGCTGATGAGTATGACAAGACTGCAGCGAATGGTCAGCTTGAAAAATTCAGATGGATAAATGACAGGCTCGCCGAGATAGGAATCCACATACCGGTCAGACATATATCAAACAGTGCCGGAATAATGGAGATGGACAATTCCGATTTTGACATGGTGAGGTCTGGAATAGTGACATATGGTCTGTATCCATCGGAAGAGGTTGACAAAGGCATAGCGGATCTGAGGCCGGCAATGAGTCTTACGTCCAAAGTCATATTTGTCAAGGATGTAAAAGCTGGAACAGGCATTGGATATGGATGGTCATACATTGCGGATCACGATATAAAAGTAGCCACAGTGTCTGCCGGTTATGCTGATGGATATCCGAGAGCACAGTCCAATAAAGGACGAGTAATCATACATGGACAATATGCACCGATCATTGGAAGAGTGTGTATGGATCAGTTCATGGTTGACGTAAGCCATATAGATGGTGTAAAAGTAAGAGATGACGTCATTCTCATAGGAAGAGATGGCGACAAGGAGATAAGTGTTGAGGAGGTCGCTGAACCTGCCAACAGTTTCAATTATGAGCTTGTGTGCAACATAGGCAGGCGTGTTCCAAGAGTGTATATAAGAGATGGCAAGATCACGGGTGAGGTAAATTATCTTCTCGATTAGCGAATAAGTCAGTCTGATACTGGAAATACTTTTTTTAGAGAGTAATACATATTATGAGCCAGCAGAACATTTCATGTCAGCCATGGCATATTATGTATTAAACCACATTTATAAAAGTATTTATGGGGTGAATGAATTTGGTGATCAGACGTGGGGATATTTATTATGCGGATTTAAGACCCGTTGTTGGATCAGAACAGGGCGGTATCAGACCTGTTATAGTGGTACAGAATGAGGCGGGGAACAAGCATAGTTCAACTGTTATAATTGCAGCTATAACGAGTAAGATGAAGAGACCAAAACTCCCAACGCATATCATGCTCGATTCGTCGAGATGTGATATAGCAAGGGATTCTGTCATATTGCTTGAACAACTTAGGACAATAGATAAACAGCGCCTTAAAGAGAAGGTGTGTCATGTAGACAATGATACACTCTGCAGAGTGAATGAGGCGCTAAAAATAAGCCTTGAGCTTGCATAAATAGTATATGAGGTGATTAAGACTAAAAAATGAAGATTTTTAACAGGAAAGCAGAAGAGGAGAAGGTAGAGGAAGAGATTATCTCTATGGTGAATGAGGGAAATGAACAGGGACTTATAGAGGACTCGGAGGCTCAGTTCATTACCAATATCTTTGAGTTTACAGATAAGGAGAGCCGGGATGTCATGACTGCGAGATTAAATGTCATGGCTATAGACAAGGACACTGACCCTGATGAGGTTATGACTGTCATGATTGAGAATAACTATTCAAGATATCCTGTGTATGACAGTGATCTTGATAATATAGTTGGGATAATATATTTCAAAGATTTTGTTAAGGCTTACCTTAAGGATAAGAAGACGCCACTTTCGGATATTATGGTTGAGGCAACATTCGTACACCCTACATACAATATTGCCAAGCTGTTTCGCAGGATGCAGACAGCCAAGATACATATGGTTATAGTGGTGGATGAATACGGCCAGACTGAGGGAATTGTCACTATGGAGGACATTCTGGAAGAGATAGTCGGCAACATCCTGGATGAGTATGATGATGCCAGTGATGATATAAAGAAACGAGGAGACGTATATATAGTCAGCGGAAAAGCAGAACTTGATGAAGTTGGTGACGTTCTGGGAATAGAATTTCCGGATGAAGATTTCCAGACTTTGAACGGGTTTCTGCTGTTTGAGCTAGGCAGACTTCCATATGCTGATGAGGAGATAGAGATCGTCTATAAGAATTATAAGTTTAAATCGTTGTCGGTTAGCAACAATATGATAGAAGAGGTGAAGATCACAAAGGTTGAAAAAACGCAGCAATAGTGTTAATATACTTAACTAGTAATTAAGAGATACATAATATAAGGAGAATTAACGATGTCAGGACATTCAAAATTTGCGAACATCAAGCACAAGAAGGAAAAAAACGATGCAGCAAAGGGTAAGATCTTCACAATCATTGGTAAGGAGATCGTAGTAGCAGTAAAAGAAGGCGGAGCAAATCCTGAGAACAACAGTAAGCTACGTGATGTAATTGCCAAGGCAAAGGCGAACAACATGCCTAACGATACTATTAAGCGTGGTATCGAGAGAGCAGCAGGAGATGCCAATTCAGTAAATTACGTAGTGAATACATATGAAGGCTACGGTCCGAGTGGTACCGCCATCATAGTAGACACTCTTACAGACAACAAGAACAGAACAGCAGCCAATGTCCGTAACTGCTTCACAAAGGGTGGCGGTAATGTAGGAACAACAGGCTGTGTATCATATATGTTTGATCACAAGGGACAGATCATCATTGCAAAGGAAGACTGTGATATGGATGCAGACGACCTCATGATGATGGCACTGGATGCAGGAGCTGAGGATTTCTCAGACGAGGATGACAGCTACGAGATCATCACAGCACCTGAGGATTTCTCACAGGTAAGAGAGAGCCTTGAGAAGGAAGGAATAAAGATGGTTGAGGCTGAGCTCACAATGATACCTCAGAACTATGTTGATATAGACGATCCTGAGGTTGTCAAGAAGTTCACAAGGATTATAGATATGCTTGAGGAGGACGATGACGTTCAGGCGGTATATCACAATGCAAATCTTCCAGAAGAGGACGATGAGGACTGATATATAATTGCAGGGGATATGATAACATTGATAACAGACAATTAATCAGATGATCAGCGCCATTGCAGCATAGTTTGAAATAGAACTTCCGCACCTTATATATGGTGTGGAAGTTCTATTTGAGTGATGACGACAGGAGTGGTAGCTGTGTCTGTTATATACGGAATGAGTATTGTTAGGAGAAGAGATGAAAGGAATACTTAGATATCTTAAGGACTATAAGAAAGAGTCTGTACTTGCCCCGCTTTTTAAGATGCTGGAGGCAACATTTGAATTGCTTATCCCGATCGTCATGGCGAATGTAATTGATGTGGGTATAGCAGGACGGGACATCAGCTATGTTGTGAAGATGTGTCTCATCATGATACTTTTGGGAATTATCGGTCTGGTGTGTTCTATCACCGCCCAGTACTTTTCAGCCAAGGCTGCAACAGGATTTGGAACAGCACTTCGAAACGATCTGTTCAGGCATATCACATCACTTTCTTACACGGAGATAGACAGTATAGGAACATCAACATTGCTAACCAGAATGACCAGTGACACGAATCAGGTACAGACAGGAGTCAACATGGTACTCAGACTGTTCCTCCGTTCGCCGTTCATAGTTTTCGGTGCCATGGTCATGTCGTTTACCATAGATGTGAAATCTGCGATGACATTTGTAGTCACTATACCTGCGCTTTCTTTAGTAGTTTTCGGTGTCATGGCACTCAGCATTCCGTTGTTTAAAAAGGTTCAGAACAGATTGGACAAAGTTACTCTGCTCACCCGTGAGGGGCTTGAAGGTGCAAGAGTTATAAGGGCCTTCAACAGACAGAACAAGGAATTTGAAGAGTTTGACAAGTCCACAGATGACCTGATGAAGTTCCAGCTCCTTGCAGGACGTATATCAGCGTTTATGAATCCTGTAACTTACGTGATAATCAATCTTTCAACTGCAGCTATCATCTGGATTGCAGCGGGACAGGCAGATGCAGGAATAATCACACAGGGTAAGGTCGTAGCCCTTGTCAACTATATGTCGCAGATACTGGTTGAGCTCATCAAGCTTGCCAACCTCATCGTGACCATAACCAAGGCTGTTGCCTGTGCCAAGAGAATAAATGCGGTCATGGATCAGCAGCCATCCATAACGGATGGATCAGGCAAGGCAGCAGGATCACCGGCAAATGCGGTAAAGGTAAGCTTCAGGGATGCAAATCTCAGATATGCCGGGGCCGGAGCAGATTCCCTGTCAGATATAACATTTGACGTGGCACCGGGCGAAACTGTGGGAATCATAGGCGGTACTGGATCAGGCAAGAGTTCCCTGGTCAACATGATACCGAGATTCTATGATGCGAGTCAGGGAAGTGTGTGCATAGACGGTGTTGACGTAAAGGACTACACCCTGGACGAGCTCAGGCATAAGGTCGGAGTGGTACCGCAGAAGGCTGTGCTGTTCGCCGGAACCATAGCAGACAATATCAGATGGGGCAAGCAGGATGCGACTGAAGCAGAGATAGACGATGCGCTTGAGATAGCCCAGGCCAAGGAGTTCGTGGATGGCAAGGAGAATGGAATAAACTTCAAGATCACCCAGGGGGGCAAGAACCTGTCGGGTGGACAGAAGCAGAGGCTTACCATAGCCAGAGCGGTCGTCAGAAAGCCTGAGATACTGATACTGGATGACAGTGCATCGGCGCTTGACTTTGCAACTGATGCGGCTCTCAGAAAAGCAATCAGGGAGAAGACAAAGGGCATGACTGTATTCCTTGTGTCACAGAGAGCGTCGACCATCATGAATTCGGATAAGATCATCGTCATGGATGATGGTCAGATAGCCGGGATAGGAACCCATCGGCAGCTGCTTTCTAACTGTGAGGTGTACAGGGAGATATGTCAGTCACAGCTTTCGGAGGAGGAACTGGCTCATGAGTAAAGATAAAGGGAATAAATCAGTAAATAAAAAGACGATACTCAGAATACTGAAGTATATCAAGAGATACAGGTTCCTAGTGGTTCTATCTCTCATATGTGCAGCCATATCGGTCGTGCTCACACTGTATGCACCTATCATCATGGGACATGCAGTTGACAGGGTCGTTGGACTGGGAAAAGTAGATTTTACAGGACTTAAAGGAATGTTGGCAAAGCTTGTGATTGTGGTCGTTATAACGGCTGTTGCACAGTGGGTCATGAACGTGCTCAACAACATGATCACATACAGGGTGGTTAATGATGTAAGAACAAAGGCATATGAGAAGCTTGGCAGCCTGCCGCTCTCATATGTGGATTCACATACACACGGAGACATAGTCAGCAGGATCATAGCTGACGTAGACCAGTTCTCAGACGGACTTCTGATGGGATTTACACAGTTATTCACAGGAGTTATGACTATAGTAGGAACACTGTGCTTCATGCTGTCGATCAACTGGATCATAGCCATTGTGGTCGTATGTATCACTCCGGTATCACTCTTTGTTGCGTCATTCATAGCAAAGAGAACATACAGTATGTTCAGGAAGCAGGCTGAGATCAAGGGTGAGCTCACATCCCTTGTAAATGAGATGGTTGAGAACCAGAAGGTAGTCACAGCATTCTCCATGGAGGATGAGACCTGCGACAGATTCCAGGAGGTCAATGGAAGACTTAATGTGGCAGGACTTCAGGCTACATTCTTCTCATCGATAACAAATCCTAGTACAAGATTTGTCAACAGCCTTGTGTACACAGGCGTTGGAATCATAGGTGCCATAACAGCTATAGAAGGCTTCATATCAGTTGGACAGCTCACAAGTTTCCTGAGCTATGCAAATCAGTATACAAAGCCGTTCAATGAGATATCAGGCGTTGTCACAGAGCTTCAGAACGCGCTGGCATCCGCTGCCAGAGTGTTTGAGCTTATAGACGAGGACTCAGAGACTGCAGAGCCTGCTGACGCACACGAGCTCACAGACGTTCACGGTGAGGTTGACCTTAAGAATGTTGACTTCTCATACAACAAAGATGTGGAGCTCATCAAGGACCTCAATCTGAATGTGAAGAATGGACAGAGAATAGCAATAGTGGGACCTACAGGCTGTGGTAAGAGTACAGTCATCAACCTGCTCATGAGATTCTACGATGTTGACGCCGGAAGCATATCCGTGGATGGATATGACATAAGAGAGGTCACAAGAAAGAGCCTCCGCGGCAATTACGGAATGGTACTTCAGGAGACCTGGCTTAAGAGCGGCACGATAAGGGACAATATAGCATACGGAAGACCGGACGCAACTGATGAGGAGATCGTCGAGGCTGCAAAGCAGTCACATGCACACAGCTTTATCAAGAGACTTCCGGATGGCTATAACACATATATAACAGAGGATGGAGGCAATCTGTCACAGGGACAGAAGCAGCTCCTATGTATCACAAGGGTTATGCTTGATCTTCCACCTATGCTCATATTGGATGAGGCAACATCATCCATAGATACAAGAACTGAGATAAGGATACAGAGGGCATTTGCCAAGATGATGAAGGGCAGAACAAGCTTCGTGGTTGCACACAGACTGTCAACCATCAAGGAGTCAGATGTCATTCTCGTCATGAAGGACGGACACATCATCGAACAGGGAAATCACGAGTCACTGCTTGCAAAGGGCGGCTTCTACACGAATCTGTACAATTCCCAGTTTGCAAGATAATACAGAATAAATGCATAAATATAAAAAGACTGTGCTTCGGCGCAGTTTTTTTATGATATAATGAGCGTTGCGACGGGTGCTGGCATGATATAATATATGAACGCTTGCCAGTGGCGGGCTTTGTGTATATAATGTATGCGGAACGTATACAAAAATAATAAAGATATAGATTAGGTTAGGTAATTGAGAAACTGGCATATCAGTGCATGTTTCTCAATTACCTAACCTAGGACAAACGTCGAAGGAGAGAATGATGAAGGTTAGTGAATCAGGTTATACAAGAGAAGAACTTTTAGAGATAGTAGATACATATCTGGCAGAGCAGTCCAGAAGATGGGAGTTCATAGAGGAGAAGGGTGATGGCATGTATGTGTACGCAGATAACGGCGACAGGTACCTTGACTTCTTCGCAGGCATAGCAGTAAGCAGTGCAGGAAATGCCAACAAGAAGGTCGCAAAAGCCATAGCTGATCAGGCTGCAAATGTAATACATGCATCCAACTATGCATACACACTTCCAATGATACTCCTTGCAAAGAAGGTGTGTGACACTATAGGCATGGAGAAGATCGTGTTCCAGAACTCGGGAACGGAGGCCAATGAGGCCATGATCAAGATGGCGAGGAAGTATGGTGTGGACAATTACGGACCGGACAGATATAAGATCGTGACAGCAAAGAACAGCTTCCACGGAAGAACATACGGTGCACTGTCAGCTACAGGACAGCCTGATTCAGCATGCCACAAGGGATTCGCCCCATTTCTTCCGGGATTCACATATGCACAGTACAACAACCTTGAGGACTTCAAGAGCAAATGCGATGAGAACACCATAGGAATCATGGTGGAGCCAGTACAGGGCGAGGGCGGTGTATATCCTGCAGATCCAGAGTTTCTGAAAGGGCTCCGTGAGTTCTGTGACGAGAAGGACATGCTGCTCATGTTCGATGAGGTTCAGACCGGATGGGGAAGATGCGGAGATATCATGGCTTATATGACCTACGGCGTAAAGCCTGATATGATATCTATGGCGAAGGCCATCGGAGGCGGCATGCCAATAGGTGCTATGTGTACAAGTGCAAAGATTGCATCAGCATTTACACCTGGTGCACACGGATCAACATATGCGGCAAATCCTGTGTGCTGTGCAGCTGCACTTGCAGAGATAGATGAGATACTTGACAACAAGCTTTATGAGAATGCAAAGGAAGTAGGAGCATACTTCATGGAGGCGCTCAAGGCACTCTCTTGTGTAAAGGAGATCAGAGGACGTGGACTTCTGGTAGGAGTTGAGTTCAACAAGCCAATAGCATTTGAGGTAAAGCACAGAGCGCTTGAGAACAAGCTTCTCATAACAGCAGTAAGAGACAACATCATAAGGCTTGCACCGCCTCTTATAGTTACAAAAGAACACTGTGATGAGGCTGTGAAGCTGCTCATCAAATCAGTGGAAGAAGCCCTGCAGGAGCAGTAAGAGGTATTATAAGCAGATAACGGAATAAGCAGATAATAGAAACAAGATTTATGATTCTGAAAAATACTGGATCAGTATAAAAGTAATATAGGTGAACATAATGGGAAGAAGTAAAGAAGAGATGGATGGAGTTACCCTCCTCGGAAATAAAGATGTAAAGTACAGCATGGACTATGCACCTGAGATGCTTCAGACATTTGACAATAAGCATCCAGATAACGACTACTTTGTAAAGTTCAATTGTCCGGAGTTTACAAGTCTGTGTCCTATCACAGGACAGCCGGATTTTGCAACGGTGTATATATCATATGTGCCGGGTGCGAAGATGGTCGAGAGTAAATCACTGAAACTGTATCTGTTCAGCTTCAGAAATCACGGAGACTTTCATGAGGACTGCATGAACATTATCATGAAGGATCTCATAAAGCTGATGGATCCTAAGTATATAGAGGTGTGGGGCAAGTTCACACCAAGGGGAGGAATCTCCATAGATCCATACTGCAACTACGGCAGACCGGGAACGAAGTGGGAGGAGGTTGCATGGAACCGTCTGGCAAACCACGACCTCTACCCTGAGAAAGTAGATAATAGATAATATAGTCTGAGATCTTTTCTGACGCGGAAGCGTTTCTGCGAGGGTGATATATACGAGAACACAAATGCTAATCCAGATAGCTGGAAAAGATGAAAGGCAGATAGGAGAATCAGGATGGCGGATTACAGAGAGACTGTAGATTATATATTGGGTATTCCGCTTTTTGCGCAGAAGATTGGCAAGGAGAACCTTTCCAGTCTTTTGTGCCGTTTAGGGAATCCCGAGAAGGCTGTTCCTTGTATCCATGTGGCGGGAACGAACGGTAAAGGTTCCACGTGCAGGGCGTTATCGCAGATGCTCATGGAGGCAGGGTATAAAGTTGGGCTTTTCACGTCGCCGCACTTGGTGTCCATAAACGAGAGGATACAGATAAACGGTGTAAATATATCTGATGAAGATTTTGTAACTGCATTTGAGACGGTTAAGGAGAAGTTTGATGTGCATCCTTCATTCTTTGAGGTGATGTTCGCTATGGCTGCTGTGTACTTTAGAGAGAAACAGTGTGACGTGGTTGTATACGAGACCGGCATGGGCGGAAGGCTTGATGCTACAAACGTTGTCATACCGGAACTTAGCATTATAACATCTGTTGGAATGGATCACATGGAATATCTTGGAGATACCATAGAAAAGATCGCAGCTGAGAAGGCCGGGATAATCAAAACGGGGATTCCTGTCATTTATTTCCACCGGGATGATCTTTCTGCAAATGTTATAGAAGATATTGCAAAATCACATGATTCAGATATTATTCCGGTCGAAAAAGCAGACTATATAATAAATCATTTGGGGAACAAAACCATTGATTTTTCATTGCATAATCGGTATTATAGTTATTGCAATTTGAAGATACAGAAGACATCCCTGTACCAGATAGAGAATGTGAGTCTGGCTGTGATGGCATTTTATATGCACATGAAGTCGCATAGCAGAGCGGATGAGACCGAGGCCATTGTCAGGACTGCTCTGGCAAAATTCTACTGGGAAGGACGGATGGAGGAGATAGCACCACATATATACGTCGATGGAGCACACAATGTCGAAGCTGTGAGGGCGTATATAGATACCATCAGATCACTTTACAGTGATGGCAGGAAGATACTCGTATTTGCAGCGGTGAAGGACAAGGAATATGATTCCATGATAAGTATGCTGGCAGATGAGGTGCGATGGGATGAGATAATAGTCACAAGTGTGGATGGCAGCAGAAAGGCGGATGCAGGCAGACTTGCCAGCATATTCAGGGAACACACTGATGCACCGGTTGCGGTCTGTGATGTGATAGACGATGCCATGGATATGGCCGTGGCACACAGGGCAGGTCGGGATGACACATATATATATTGTGTCGGATCCCTGTATCTGGTCGGTGGTGTCAAGAGATGGAGGAATAAACATGATCAATTTTGATGAAGAGATAAAGAGATTTAAGCCGGCTCTTGAGCTGGATCAGGCTGAGGATGCCATATATAACAATGATCTCAAGGACATAATGGATATTATGCAGGAGATGATGAGAGTTGCAAAGGAAACTGAGAAGTAGAGAATACAATTAGATCAGGAGACTAGATTATGGCAGATGTACTGAATTGTAAGCACTGCGGTGGAGCAATAGCCGTCACCGGATATTGTACCAGATGCGGTCTTAAGATAGATTACGTGAATAAAGCCCTCAATTCTTCAAAATATTATTACAATATTGGCTTGGACAAGGCTAGGGTAAGAGATATGACAGGTGCTGAGGAGGCACTGAAGCTTGCTCTTAAATATGACAAGATGAATATAGATGCGAGGAATCTTCTGGGACTTGTATACTATGAGACAGGAGAGATAGTGCAGGCACTTAGTCATTGGGTTGTAAGTGTCAATTATTTTGATGGCAAGAATGTGGCGAAGCGTTATATAAAAGAGATCAAATCCAATCCTCACAGGCTGGAGGCTGTAAACAATGTGACCAGGAAATATAATCAGGCACTTGTGTATGCGCAGCAGGGAAGCAAGGATCTGGCATTTATACAGCTTAGAAAAGTTCTTTCAGATAATTCGAGATTCATACAGGGATACCTGCTTTTGGCACTGTTGTTTATAGATGAAGGAAGAAATGATAAGGCTGGGAAAGCGCTAAAGCGTGTGATCAAGATAGACAGGACAAATCCTGTCGCAGTCAGATATTTTAACGAGATGGGTCATACTGACGAGGAGATCATGAATTTCAGAGATTATCCTGAGGATGAGTATGATGTTGATTCTCTGTTTATGGATGACCAGAAGAAGCTTCTGGCAGGTCAGAGTGAAGTTGATTTTGACGGGGATCCAATCCCGGTTGGAAGGTATAAGGATATAAACTTTTACAAGTATTCCATAGCATATATCATTGCCGGAGTTGTGCTTGGACTCGCTGCCATGTGGACACTTATAATACCTCATCGTGATAAGGCTGCGACGAATTCAGAGCGTGATCTGAAAGTTACATTTAGTCAGGAGATAGCTGATAAGAATGTGTCTATATCAGAGCTTCAGTCGCAGGTTGATTCTCTGAGTGCAAAGCTTACAAATGCAGAGACAGAGACAAAAAACCTTCAGTCGCAGATAGATAAGTATGGTGACTATTCAGCGCAGATACTGTCTGATGACAATAAAGCCAGAGTACAGTCAGCCATATACAAGTATGAGGCGATGACTTACGAGGCGGCCATAGATGATCTGAACAGGGTGCTGCAGGACAATCCTAACAGTGATGTGGCACTTTATTATAAGGCGATGTGTTATCTGAAACTCTCGGATAACAACAATGCAACCCTTGTGTTCAACCAGTTGGTTGAGAACTGTCCAAATTCAGTATATTACACAGTGGCGTGTGATTATGCTGATGCTGATGCGATCGAGGCTGGTAAGAATAAGGCTGCCACACAGACCAGTGCAAATGGGACACAGACCAGTGCCGATGGATCGCAGGATGGCAGTGCAGGTGATGGAACGACTGCTGATACATCAGCAGATAATTCAAGTACAGATGGATCGCTTGATACATCAGCAGATGGAACAGATTTCTCTGGAGACACTGGTGATAACACATCATATGATGGAACTGACAACTCAGGTGATGGTTCTGTAGATGGAACAGATAGTACAGACGGCGCTGGCGATGCCTCATGGGATGGCATAGACGGAACCGGAGATACATCATGGGACGGCACAGGTGATACCGGTGCAGACACCTCATATGATGGAACAGGGGATGATACTTCGGATGGCTCGGTGGACGGAACTGATACTGGAGAAGGACAGTAGCATATATATGCCAGATGATATAAGTAAATATAAAGTACAAAGGAAGATGACTGCTATAGTTGTCTTCCTTTATTTTTTTATATGTGACATACATCATCAGCTCTCGCCGAAGGAGGCTTATAAAGTGCTGATGTTCAGGATTGGAGGAGATGTATATGAATATGTATGAGCGAATGGGTGATACTGTGATAGTTTATATGCCAGGGGAGATTGATGATTATACAGCGGGCAAGATGACGGAGGGCACAGAAGAAGTATTTTCAGACCAGATAGTCAGGCATGCTATATTTGATTTCAGCAGGACGACCTTCATGGACAGCTCAGGCATCGGTCTGATAACCAGAAGGTTCAGACAGCTGCAGGACAGAGGAGGAAGTATCGGCGTGATGAATGTAAATAAGAGAATGGATAAGATCCTTCTCATGTCGGGGATATACAGGATAGCCTCGAGGCTTGAGAGCAGGCAGGACGGATATGACATGGATATAAGATGAACAAAAAAACAAGGAGAGTAGAAGATATGGATAAGAACAGACTGAGTATTGAATTTGGATGTGATGCAAGAAATGAAGCTGTTGCGAGGGTTGTGGTCGCAGCTATGATGACAAGGATCAATCCAACATTAAGTGAGGTTGAGGATGTGAAGACTGCGGTGTCTGAGGCGGTCACAAACTCAATAGTGCACGGTTATGGGTCCGGTGATGGAACCATAAGAGTGGAGGCGTACATAGAGGACCGCACCATACATGTCGAGGTGTCGGATCAGGGCTGCGGTATTGCAGATATAGATAAAGCCATGGAGCCTATGTATACGACAGTCACAGATGGCAGCAGATCCGGTATGGGGTTTTCATTTATGGAGGCTTTCATGGACAGTCTTCATGTGGATTCCGGATTAGGTATGGGAACGACAGTTACGATGACAAAGATTATAGGTAGAGGTCAGGAGATGTATTGATGGCGGACAATCTTCATTTGCTGAAGCTTGCAAAAGAAGGCGACAGGGAAGCCAGGGACAGGCTTGTAACTGACAATATGGGACTTGTGATAAGCGTGGCAAGAAGATATGCCGGAAGAGGGCAGGAACTGGAGGATCTTATACAGATAGGCCTTATAGGCCTTATGAAGGCCATAGACCGCTTTGATATGGATTATGATGTAAAGCTCTCAACATACTCAGTTCCGTTGATACAGGGCGAGATAAGGCGGTTCCTGAGGGATGATGGCATGGTTAAGATAAGCAGAAATCTGAAAACTGTCCACTACAGGGCTGAGAAGTACATACAGGATATGCAGAAGGCACATGGAATGGAACCAACCATCGATGAGATATGCGGTGCCATAGGGACTACATCAGAGGAACTGGTCATGGCTATGGAGGCTGCGGCGGACATCACATGTATAGATGATGTGCATGAGGATACACTTAGGACATCGGAGAGTGACAAGATAGTGGAGCACCTGTATGTGGAGGAGATGCTGGATGCTCTGACGGAGGGGGAAAAGAGAATCATAAAGATGAGATATTTTGAGAATAAGACTCAGGCACAGATTGGACGACTGATGGGTCTCAGTCAGGTTCAGGTGAGCAGGATGGAGAAGAAGATACTTGAAAGACTTCGGCGTGAATATGGGAATGGATGTGACAAAGGTTCTGCATGAAAACTTATGCAGAATCCAAAAATACAGATGGAAAATAAAACTCAAAAAAACTCAAAAATGAAAAAGGAATAAACTGGCATAATATCAGCCATATACATGGACAGACTATTCATAAAAGAAACAGATCATGATATCTGTGATGTGAATAGTAGAGGGAAATGTATATGGCTGATATTGTGTATTTGAAACTGTCAGAGAGCTGTCTTGCTGATAAGAAAAAAGTAAAGGTTAAGGATGTGGCGAAGGTACTCAGTGCAAATGCTGATCTCAGATTTGGAGTGGAGAATCTGGAGCTTATGAGTTTTTCGGGGAGTAAAGAGCAGCAGGTTATATCGGTCATGTATATCTTACAGCTTATACATCAGAGATTCCCTGATTGCACAGTCATGCCGCTTGGAGCCACAGATGTGGTTGTATACTATAGAACATACGATACAAGTGACAAGGTAAAACAGATTATGAAATTTGTATTCATATGTCTGGTGGCATTCTTTGGGGCTGGTTTTTCCATCATGTCGTACAACTCCGATGTGAACATGGTGGGTCAGCTTGATGTGATGAAAAATATATTTGTGGGAAAAACGGAGACGGCATATCCGGTGGCAGGAATTGCATATTCTCTGGGACTCTTTATAGGCATAATCATATTCTTCAACCATGGGGCGAGGAAGAAGTTCACAGATGACCCTACTCCTCTCCAGGTTCAGATGAGACAGTATGAACAGGAAGTAAATCAGACTGTTATAACGGATTCTGAGAGAAAGAAGGCGGTGAGGGATGTTGATTAGGTATGTACTTCTTGGAACCGTATGTCTTGCCAGCGGCGTGGCTATATCCGGGGGATATTTCGCATTCATATCCATGATAGGAATATTTCCAAAGCTGCTTGAGAAAGTGAAGGGAGCCAGACATTACATGCTTATTGAATGTCTGCTGGCATATGGAGCATCCCTGGCAAATCTTCTCTATGTGTTCAATATACCATTTCATATAACATTGGTTGGGTATACTTTGGTATGCCTGTTCGGCGGAATATTTGTAGGATGCCTTGCTGGTGCACTCACAGAGGTACTGAACGTCATACCGATAGTGTCGAGAAGATTCAGCGTCAGGAGAAATATGCCCTATGTCATCTACGGTCTTGCCGCAGGAAAGCTGGTTGGTTCTGTCATAAGTGTGATAGTTGGGTAGCGTTTTAAGTATGGGTTTAATAAGCAAAGTTTTAAGTAAGCGCAAAAAAATTATTTTGTGAAATAATATAAAGGAGGATGAGAACATGAAGTTTGAACCAATGGAAAGTGATTATAATGAATATGTGGAGGCTGTGACGCCTACATCAAGTGTGCCGAGGAACTGCCTGTGGGCATTTTTCGTTGGGGGCGTGATCTGCACGGTGGGTCAGATAATATTTGAGGTGTTGCTTAATATGGATGTGAAAGAAGATGAGGCATATGCATATGTGTCTTTGCTGCTCGTCCTTGCGAGTGTTATTCTTACAAGTCTCAATATCTATAAGAAGATAGCAAAATTCGGAGGTGCCGGAGCCCTTGTTCCTATAACAGGATTTGCAAATGGCGTGTGTGCGCCTATTGTGGAATTCCAGACAGAGGGCGAAGTATTTGGAAAGGGAGTAAAGGCGTTTACCATAGCGGGACCGGTTATACTATACGGTATATTTACAAGCTGGCTGCTTGGTATAATATATTGGATAGTGTCGATATGGTAAGATGATTGTTCATGTGACTAAAATATGTAATAATTTGCAATCATTGGTTGACAATATCTCAAAAATACCCATAATAATCTATAGATTTAAGGATAACATACAACTGATACTTAAAAAGTTACAAGGAGAAAAGCTGTGAAAAAGATATTGACAGTTAATTTACCTGATGACAAAAAAAAGGCTGTCCATGATATATGTGCAGCTATGGGAGCAGAGATGACGGAGCTTTTGCCGTGGCAGTATGGCTATTCCGTAGGGGAGTTGATATCACCAGATGGTCATTTGGATAAAGGAAAGCCTGAGGAAGCCGGCCACAGCCTGAATCTGGACATGATTATTTTCAGTGGATTTGGCAGCAGGGAGCTTGATGACTTTCTGGCGAGATATAAGGCTTCTGGAATAGAACCGGTAAAGCTCAAGTCCGTGGTCACAGATACGAACAGATCATGGACTGTGGAAAAGCTGTACACAGAGCTTGGACGGGAGTATCTGTTCTATAAGATGAGGGGAATGTAGAAGCAGGGGAAGGATAGAAGATAAGGAAGCATACGTATGACAGAGAAAAGACGAATGTCTAAGAGACAGAGGAGAAAAAGGCAGCTTCAGTACAAGGCTCTGAGCTGGGCTTTAACTGCAGTGTTTGTGGTATTATTTTATGCGATCATATGTGCATTTGTCGGCAACCGTTCGTTTTATGGCAAGACAACCATCAATGGTATAGATGTGAGCGGAATGAAGGTTGATGCGGCGGCAGAAGCCATAGAGCAGAGTTTTAAGGATACTTACAGCAAAGCAGAGATTGAGGTTAAGCTTGAGGACAAGACATACAAATTAGGTGTTGCAGATTCACTTGACATGGATGCAAAAAAGGCTGTTCAGAAGATCCAGAATGACACACACAGATTTTGGAGAAGAGGGTACGGATTTCTGGAGTCGCATATAGTTCAGAGTTCATTTGACGTGTATCCTGGAGTTGCTGATCGCAGCGCTATATCAAGAACAGTGGAAAGCAGCGACATGATGAAAGCTGATCTCAGTCAGGGGGACGGCTACACTATACAGGATGGTAAGCTGCTTGTTACAAAGGGAAGCGGTGACTATACAGTGGACACTGACAAGCTCACATCTGCTATAGTGAAGAATATAGAGTCCGGGAAGTACAGCACAGTTATCGATTGTCCGGTCATAGCTATAGATGTGGATATGGATAAGGTGTATGCAAAGGTTCACAGAAAGGCTCAGGATCCGACCCTTGATCCGGACAAGGACTACCAGGTGGTGGAGGCTCAGGATGGAGTGGATTTTGATCTGGATGCGGCAAAAGCGTCCCTGGCAGCGGCCAAAAAGGGCGAGCAGATCAGTATTCCTCTTACATACACCAAGGCGGATATGACCACAGATGAATACAAGTCACTTCTTTTCAGGGACCAGATCAGCAGTTACAGCACAGAGGTTGAGGGTTCTGATGCCAGAAAGACAAATGTAGAGCTTGCAGCTAAGTATTGTGATGGAACAATATTGATGCCTGGTGAGTCGTTTTCCTACAATGAGGGTGTTGGAGAACTGACCGAGGAGAGAGGCTTCCTCCCTGGACCGTCATATGCAGATGGTCAGTCGGTCATGGATATGGGCGGAGGAATCTGTCAGGTTTCGTCCACGATGTATATGGCGTGTCTGTATGCAAATCTTGAGATAGATGAAAGGCATTGTCATCCATATCCGTCATCATATGTACCTGCCGGACTCGATGCGACAGTCGCATGGGGCGGATGTGATTTTATATTTACAAATGACACTGATTATCCGATAAAAATAAGCACATCGTATGATGGCTACAGCACTTCGTGTACTATATGGGGAACCGTCACGGAGCCGTTCAGCGTAGAGCTTTACACGGAGACACTAGAGACAGAGCCATACGAGACAAAGTACGAGCTGGATAAGACACTTGGCAAGGACGAGCAGGTGCTTGACACAGTAGGAATAGACGGACTCACGATTCAGTCTTACAGGAGAGTGTACGATGCTGATGGAAACGTTATATCAGACAACCCTGAGGCCGTCAGTGTGTACTCAAAACGTGATGAGGTGTACAAGGTAGGAAAGCTTCCTAAGAAGGACAGCAAGAAGACAGAAAAGACTGAAGGTGACACCACAGAGGATACATCAGAATCAGATGGCGGAGATTCGTCTGCTGATAAGACATCTGAAGGTGATGGTGAAGCAGAGGATCCGGACGCTGAAGACGACACGGAGAGCGATGATTCTTCCGATGAATAGAGCTGATAATAAGTAATCTTGAACAGAGGATATGCAATTAAAAAGTACCAGAGCCATGTTTCATAATATTATTATGCGACATGATCCTGGTACTTTTGTTATTCTAAATCCGTTATTTATAAATCTGTTATTCTATGGCTGTTTATTCTATATCATCAGAATCATCCTCGCGTATCCGGAGCAGTCCTTCAAGAAATCCGGGTTCACGCGTCTTTATCTCCTGATTAGTGTACAGATTCACATAGTGTGGTCTGAGCTTTGAGTATATGATCTTCTGCTCATTGTACAGACTGTAATATCCTGAGAGCATATAGCTCACGGCACAGCCTATGGTGAAGAACATGATGCCCTGTACCCCGAACAGCTCAATGCTGAGGAAGAGGGATGTGAGAGGACAGTTTACAACTCCGCAGAAGAAACATACCATTCCGAGTGCGGCAGCAAATCCGGGATCCATGCCCATGAGCCCACCGGTCACACATCCAAATGTGGCACCTACAAAGAATGATGGAACAATTTCACCGCCTCTGAAGCCACATCCTATCGTGATAGCCGTAAACAATGCTTTCAGGAGAAATGCTGCGGGTTTGGCCTGTCCGTCCAGAGCCTGAGATATAATATTCATACCTGTACCGTTGTAGTCTGTTGTGTTCAAAACGATGTTGAGAATGACAAGCATTACACCTCCAGCAAAAACCCTCACATATTGGTTTTTGAAGTATTTGCGGAAAAGTTTGTGTACAACGGACATGAATATGCAGAACAGACTGCTTAAGACTGCGCACATGATCGCCAGTACAATAACTTTGAGCACAAGAATGAGATCAAGTGATGATGGCATGCCGGCTATGCTGTAGTGATCATGTACAACATGCAGCTTTCTGGTTATAACATAAGATATAACCGATGAGAACAGGCATGGCACAAATGCGCAGTAGTACAATATACCGATACTGATAACTTCCATGCTGAACAGGGCTGCAGTTATAGGTGTACCGAACAGTGCTGAGAATACGGCACTCATACCACACAGTGTGAGAATATGTTTGTCGCTGTCATCAAGCTTCAAGATCTTGCCTATGGATACGCCTATGCTTCCACCTATCTGGAGCGCGGCACCCTCACGGCCTGATGATCCACCGAAGAGGTGTGTGATGACTGTGGAGATGAAGATGAGAGGGGCCATACGTGATGGTATCTCATCTTCGACACTTCTGATGGAACCTATGACGAGGTTTGTTCCCTTGGAGTGCCTTATTCCGCATATGCGGTATATGAAAACAATGACTATTCCAGCAAGTGGCATGAAATATATTATGCTGTGATTGTTCTCACGAAAACCGGTGGCATATTCTACACATATATGGAATGCAGTGCCAACAAGCCCACATATGGTTCCCATGATAAGTGAGAATATGATCCATTTTATAAATGTCTTCGAGTATCGTATACATCTGTTGAAACAATTTATCCAATATTCTTTAGTGTAGTCCACTATTGTTCTCCAATCATTTTTATTGTTTGATTTATATGCAGCTTTAGATATGTTAAAGCAAATATCAGAATTTGTCCATAGGGCACATATAACAAATACTGCCAGAATAAATTGCCATATATATGCGGATGCTAAAAACAGGAAACAAAACAAATAAAAGGGAGTCGTAATATGATCGAAAAAAAAGGAAAGCAGAGTATAAGATTTGAAAATGCACCATATATCATAGGTGCGGCTTCAGTGGCAGGTCCCAAAGAGATAGATGGACCTATGGCAAGATTCTTTGACCGCGTGAGCGAAGATGCAACATTTGGCAAGGATTCCTGGGAGGAAGGCGAGAGTGAGATGGTACGTCAGGCCATCACATTGGCGATACAGAAAGCCGGGATTTCAAAAGAGGATATCAGGTATATGTTTGTGGGAGATCTTCTAGGACAGCTTATAGCATCTACATTCGGCGTTAAGGAGATGGATATTCCGGTTTTTGGACTTTATGGGGCATGTTCCACCTGTGGTGAGGCGCTATCACTAGCCTCGATGACGGTGGCGGCCGGGTATGCGGACAATGTCATTGCTGAGGCATCCAGTCATTATGGAAGCGCAGAAAAACAGTTCAGGTTTCCACTGGAATATGGAAATCAGCGTCCCCTGTCATCCACCTGGACGGTCACGGGAAGTGGTGCATTTGTGGTGTCAGACAGGGAGTCTGACATATGTATCAGAGGTATAACAACAGGTAAGATAGTGGATTATGGAGTCAAGGACTCTCTCAATATGGGGGCATGCATGGCTCCGGCAGCAGCGGATGTCATATACCAGAATCTTCAGGACTTTGGCATAAAGCCATCATATTACGACAGGATAATAACAGGTGATCTGGGCAAGGTGGGGAAGACCATACTTATAGATCTGTTAAACATGAACAATATAGATATATCGTCAAATCATATGGACTGTGGCATAGAGATATTTGACAATGAAGAGCAGGATACTCATTCAGGTGGATCAGGATGTGGATGTTCAGCAGCGGTGCTCGCAGGATATATATTAAAAAAAATAAGTGCCGGGGAGTGGAAAAGGGTACTCTTTGTTCCTACGGGGGCTCTGCTTTCCACGGTAAGCTTCAATGAGGGGCAGAGTATTCCGGGAATAGCACATGCGGTAATGATAGAACACAAAGGAAAGTGATGTTGTAAATGACATATAATATGGCATTGTGATTTTTGCTTGTGGTTTGGACTTAGGACAATAGGAAAGGAGAGATGAAAATGAGTTATGTAAAAGCATTTGTAGTCGGGGGAATAATCTGTGTGCTTGCACAGCTGCTGATGAATAAGACAAAGCTTATGCCAGGAAGGATAATGGTTATACTTGTATGTTCCGGAGTTGTTCTCGGTGCACTGGGACTTTACGAGCCGCTTCTCGAGTTTGCTGAGTGTGGCGCATCAGTTCCGCTTACAGGATTTGGGTATAACCTGTGGAAGGGAATAACGGAAGCTGTGGATAAGGACGGATTTATAGGTCTGTTCAGAGGCGGTTTCCAGATGGCTGCGGTTGGAAGCTCAGCAGCTCTTATATTTGGATATCTTGCATCTCTGATATTCAAGCCGAAGATGACCAAATAAAAAATGGACCGCCGAAAGGCGGTCCGTTTTTTAAATCGTATTATCAGTTTCATTCACCGGAGGTGTCATCCGTGGGTGGTTCATCCGTGGATGGTTCCTCTGTGGTGATGATATCAGATGAAGTAGGTTCATCTGTGGATGGTTCCTCGGAAGTAGGTTCATCTGTTACAGGCTCGTCTGTAGTAGGTTCCTCGGAAGTAGGTTCATCTGTTACAGGCTCGTCCGTAGTAGGTTCCTCTGAAGTAGGCTCATCACTTGTAGGTTCCTGGGTAGTGCTTGCCGTTGTCTTACGTTTTTTCGTTGTCTTCTTGTCGTCATCTTTGTCACCGTGTATGTTGCAGTGCTCCTTAAGTAATGACAGATCCCAGGTGTAACCATCAAGCACATATTCGCCGTTCTCGTTGAGTTTGTAGATATATGTTGTCGTCTCAGGACATTCTTTGTTTGCAAGCATGTGAGACTCGTTACATACAACAACTTTCTTGACGCCAGGACAGTACTTTGTAGGTAGTTTGCTTGCATCAAAATAATCAGTGACTGTCGGACATCCATTGGATGGAAGAAGTCCTGTGTCAGAGCATACAGTAGCCTGTACGATTCCGTCTGGCATCGGGAATGTTGCCGATGTGTCAAGCCCCCTCTTCTCTATGATCTGATCCATAATATCTCTCCACATTGTACATTTGAGAGATCCTGGGCTGTAGGTTATGTTCTCATCATTTCCAAGCCATATTGATGCCGTGAAATATGGATTGTATCCACAGAACCAGTTATCAAAGTCTCCAGAGGTTGTTCCTGTCTTTCCGACGGTGTACATTCCGGTGGAAGAATTAGCAGCGGTTCCGGTACCGCTTGTAACAACGTCTCTCATGGCGTTGGTGAGAAGCCATGCTGTCTGCTCTGATATTACACGTGTCTGTTCTGGCTTTCTGTTATCTATTATAAGATTGTTCTCGTGGTCATATACCTCTGTGTAGAACACAGGTTTTATATAGTTTCCGCTATTCGCGATAGTGGCATATGCTGCAGTGATCTCGAGGTTCGTTATTCCGTTTGTCAGACCACCGAGAGCGAGAGACTGGTTGATATCTGACAGGATCATGCCGTCACTGTCTGCCTTCTTGTCAACAAGTGTTGTGAAGCCGAGTTTTAACAGATAATCGTATGCCAGCTGTGGAGTGACATCTGTGATACATTTTACAGCTATGATGTTCATGGACTCCATGATGGCGTATCGTATGGTCTTTGGACCCCAGTAGCCGCCGTACCAGTTGAATACCTGATTGCCGTTTTCATAGTAGAATGGTGCGTCGTCATATACTGTTGCAAGGGACATATTGCATGCCTCGAGGGCTGGCAGATATGTTGCGACGATCTTGAAACATGAACCAGGCTGTCTTGTGGCTTCAGTTGCACGGTTGAATGATCTGTTCTCCGTCTTCTGGCCACGACCTCCGACAAGGGCCTTTACCTGACCTGTTTTCTGTTCCATGAGTGTGTACGATATCTGTGGCTGTATAACAAGCTTAAAGCTTTCAAGGAATACATCATCCCCTGTCTTCTGGACCATGGCAGCCTTGAACTCGTCTGCATATTGTCTGGCTTCTTCTTCACTGCTGAATCTGGCATTGAAGTCATATCCCTCCTGATCTGAGAAATAGCTTTCCAGATCCTCCACACTGTAGTTTGTCTGTATCTTTGTCTCTTTGTCGACAAGGGTAAGTGCGTAGTTGAGCTGGTATACGGGATCAGGCCAGTATGATGAATCGTTCGCAACTGAATCGGCAATCTCCTGGATCTCTGGATCCTGGCAGATCATAACTCTGAGTCCGCCTGACCAGATCATTGATTCTGCGTCGTCTTCAGAATACCCTTTGGCAACCAGGTCTGACTGGAGCTGCTTGATGACCTCATCTGTGTAGTAGGAATTAACATCAACAGTCTCTTCCTCTGATTCCTGCTTTGATATAGAAGCTATTCTGTCATATACTTTATCGTTCAATGCTTCTTTATACTGAGCCTGGGTAATGTATTCCGAATCAAGCATTCTGTCAAGGACCATAGTTCTTCTTGTTGCGTTCTCATCGGGATTCTCAACCGGATCAAATTTGGAAGGGTTCTGAGGTATGGCGGCTAAAACAGCGCACTCAGATACTGTGAGCTGGGCGAGATCCTTGTTGAAATAGGTCTTGGCAGCTGTCTCAACACCGTAGCATCCCTCACCGAGATAGATGGTGTTAAGATAGTATTCCACTATGGATTCCTTGCTGATCTGCTTCTCCATCTCTACAGCCAGATACTGTTCCTGCACCTTACGCTCAAGTCTGTCGAGGAAGGTTGTCTCATCCAGTCCCACGTTGAATATGTTGTTCTTTATGAGCTGCTGTGTGAGAGTGGAAGCACCTTCGTCAAAGTTTCCTCCATTCTTCAGACCCTGTACAAATGCTCGTGCTATACCCTGAACATCGATACCGTTGTGTTCCCAGAAACGCTTATCTTCAATTGCAACAAATGAATTTACCAGATCCGTTGGAATAGATGCATAGTATACATATTCTCGGTTGGAATCAAAGTTTGCCAGTGTTGCAACTTCCTTGCCATTCTGATAATAAAGAGTAGTCTTGAACTCTGTAGGTATAAGAGCTTCAGCATTGACATTCGGTGTGTCGTCAAGAATGCCCTTCAGGGCACCAAATCCAAGTCCTACACCGATGATAACAAATGCAAGGATAAGAACCAGTATAGTCTTGAAAACAGAGACGCTTAATTTGCGCTGGTTCCTTGGGAGCTTAGAGACAAGTTCTCGCTGAGCCTTGATAGCTCCCTGTTTAGTAAAATTCATAAAAAGACCTCCTTAATGTTCCGGTTACGATATTCATTCCGGATATTTGAAAATAAGTAAAATCTTGATTTGTGTCAGATTTATCCCGTCTGAAAATATACACTTCAAGTCAGTATATCAAATAACAGTATAATAATAAAGAAAAAAATATTGCAACAAAACAAAAATTAATAAAAGTGAACACATTCACAGTGGTGCGCGGATTGACAATGTACCGGTGAATGGGGATAATAGAAAGAACAATTGGCTGATAAGGAGAATACTATGTTTGCATCAATAGAAGAATCTGTAGAATATTGGAAGGATGAACTGTCATATGTGGAAGACGCCCGTGTTATTGGATATGAGGGCGGTTATCCGGTGGTGGAGTTTACCATCAGCGAGGCAGCCTGGGATCTTGTAAAGAACGAGAAGAAGTTTGCAAGGATAGTCAGATCATCAGAGATGGAAGGTGGCATAGAGGTTGGCGTGTCGACATGCTTTTACCAGACGGCATCCCTATCCTGGAATCCACCGGTCATGAGGATCTGTGGGTATCCCGAAGTGATCAACAGAATACTGAAAAAGGTGATGTAACCCGGATATTATGCAGGTGATAAGATACCCCCCATTGAATACATAAATTTGTTTCAATGGGGGTATCTTATTGTTGTGCAGAAAATAGAGCGGAGGTTGACATGAAGAGAGAAATAAGAACAGATCTTGCCATAGAACTTCGGGAAAGCGTGGCAGATGACAGGGAGATGTCAGGCGTCAGGGTTAAAACGTTGGTGAACGAGGACAAGAGCATAAAAACGACAATAATAAGTGTCACGGATAAAACAGGTGAGAAAAATCTTGGAAAGGCAATGGGGCAGTATATAACCATAGAGTGCGACAAACTAAAGGGGTATGAGGAGACCATACATGAACCTCTTATGGAGGAAGTCACAAGAAGACTTGGGGAGCTTGTTGGAAATTGCAGGAATATACTTGTTGTAGGGCTCGGGAACAGACAGGTAACACCAGATTCCATAGGCCCTCTTGTGATTGACAACCTGTATGTGACAAGACATCTGGAGACTCCGGAAAGCCCCAGAATGCTTATGAGCGCCATATGTCCCGGGGTGATGGCGCAGACAGGGATAGAAACTGTGGATATCATAAGGGGCATATGCAGTGAGATAAATATAGATGCGGTTGTGGCTGTGGATGCACTGGCGGCCAGGAGCAGCAGAAGGCTGAACAGCACCATCCAGCTGACTGACACAGGCATAAGTCCTGGTTCCGGTATAGGTAATAACAGAAAGTCTCTGAACAGCAGCACCCTGGGAAGAAAGGTGATCGCAGTTGGGGTTCCTACAGTTATAGCGGTACCGTCAATCATAGACGATTCTCTGGATGAAGTTGCGGATGCATTTAATGAAACCTATGGAAGAAAAATAATGAAGGAATTCACAGACAGACAGAGATATCAGATTGCGTGCAATCTTCTGGATGAGGACATGGCTGATATGTTCGTCACTCCAAAAAACATTGATGAATTGGTGAAGAGAATAAGTTATACCATATCGGAAGCGATAAATGGATTGGTAATGTGAATAAAATATATTGTGGAGGTGAATTTGAACACCATATTACTGTAATGAATGATGGCAGATGTTCATATATTTGAATAATGGAGTGTGGACCATCGTTTTATTTCAGAGAGGTATGGTTATGGCGGAGAAAAAAATAAGAATCAAAGCAGTATATATACTTTTGTGGAGCATAATTGTGTGTGCCGGTGTATTTATCAGGACCGGTGTGATGGATGACCTTTGGAAGCATATGTACGATCTGGTATATGGGGATTCGGTAAATGCTGTTAGAGTGGGGACATACGGCGGTGTAAACAGAGAAAATAATATATACTGCTATATGGATTTCTGGCAGGAACAGGTGAAAGAGATGTGTGAGGACAGCTCTGCCGCAGAAAAGAAAGACAGCACATACGGAGGAAGTGATGATGGAGTAGTTTCGGACACAGAATCAGGAGAAAATGGAACTGGTATGGATGCGGATGTTGCAGAACAGAAGTTAGCAGAACAGGCAGCCTCCGATTCGTCGCAGATCATACCGGTATCAGCCATGAATGATATCACAAGCTCATATATTGATATGGATTCAGATACGCTGCGGTCGTACTGTTATAATATAACTTATCCCGACTGTGTGAAAAACGACGAACTTGATGCGGAATCTCTTTTGGATAAGGACATAAGCCTTGATATGAGTACCGGAGGATATAAGGTCCTTATATATCACACCCACAGTTCAGAGAGCTTTGTTGACTCCAGACCCGGGGAAGTGGATGACACAGTTATCGGTCTTGGAGATAAGCTGGCAGAAGTGCTGACTGAAACATATGGAATACCGGTATATCATGACACTACAGAGTATGACATGATGACTGGCGTGCTTGACCGAAATGCATCATATGATTATTCCAGAGAGGGCGTTGCGGCTATCCTTGAGGCACACCCTGAGATAGAAGTGATGATAGATCTTCACAGGGATGGAGTACCGGATGATGTGCATCTTGTGACCGATGTGGATGGCAGACCTACAGCACAGATCATGCTCATAAATGGAATGTGCAGAGACGAGGCTGGAAATGATGTGGACTACTGGCACAATGACAACAAGGTAGACAATATGGCATTTGCACTTCAGACATACCTTGCCGGCCGGGCAAATTATGGAGATATCATGAGAAAGATATATATAAGCACAAGCAGATATAACATGGATCTTATGCCGCATGCCATGCTTGCTGAGATAGGTGCACAGACGAATACTGTGGAGGAAGAACAAAATGCCATAGCCCCATTTGCCGCCATGCTTGCGAAAGTCTTGCTGGAGTAGCATGCCCCAGTCAGGCTGTTTGAATCAATTTGTGTCATAAGCTATTGCAGATGGATATGTATACGTGTTATATTAGCGTCAAATGTGAAAAAATGAACAGCAGCCAAATAAGGCTGAATATAGATAAGGATGGGAATACATGGAACATATAGATCAGTCAAAAATAAGAAATTTTTGTATCATAGCGCACATAGATCATGGTAAGTCAACTCTGGCGGATCGTATAATCGAGAAGACTGGAACCTTAACCAGCAGAGAGATGCAGAATCAGGTCCTCGACAACATGGATCTTGAGAGGGAACGTGGAATAACCATCAAGGCACAGTGTGTCAGGATCATATACAATGCAAAAGACGGAGAGGAATACATATTCAACCTCATCGACACTCCAGGACACGTGGATTTCAACTATGAGGTTTCAAGGAGCCTTGCGGCGTGTGAGGGCGCAATCCTCGTCGTGGATGCGGCACAGGGAATAGAGGCACAGACTCTTGCAAATGTGTATCTTGCAATAGATCACGATCTGGATGTCATGCCGGTCATCAACAAGATCGATCTTCCGTCAGCGGATCCGGAGAGGGTTGTGAACGAGATAGAGGATGTCATAGGAATAGAGGCACAGGATGCACCGAGGATATCGGCAAAGAACGGAATAAACATAGAGGAAGTATTAGAGCAGATAGTAACAAAGATACCGGCGCCGCACGGTGATCCGGGGGCTCCGTTCAAAGCACTCATATTTGACAGTCTGTATGACTCATACAAGGGAGTTATCATATTCTGTCGATTGTTTGACGGCTGCGTGAAGAAGGGAACCACCATAAGGATGATGGCGACGGGTGCAGAGGCAGAGGTAGTTGAGGTTGGAATATTCGGAGCGGGAAGATTTGTACCATGCGATGAATTGTCAGCCGGTATGGTTGGATACATAACAGCCAGCCTGAAGAATGTACAGGATACAACCGTAGGCGATACGGTCACACAGGCGGACAGGCCATGCGATGAGGCACTTCCAGGATACAAAAAGGCACAGCCTATGGTATACTGCGGACTCTATCCTGCAGATGGAGCAAAGTATCCAGACCTCAGGGATGCCCTTGAGAAGCTGCAGTTAAATGATGCGGCGCTCAGCTTTGAGCCGGAGACATCCATAGCTCTTGGCTTTGGATTCCGGTGTGGTTTCCTTGGACTGCTTCATCTTGAGATAGTGCAGGAGCGTCTGGAGAGAGAGTTCAACCTTGATCTGGTAACCACAGCGCCTGGTGTTGTATATAAGGTACATACCACCGATGGAAATGTGATAGAGCTCACCAATCCGTCAAATCTGCCGGATCCATCCACCATAGAGTACATGGAGGAGCCGTTTGTCGATGCAGAGATCATGGTCACCACAGAGTATGTGGGTGCCATCATGCAGCTCTGCCAGGAGAGGCGGGGCGTGTACAAGAGCATGGAGTACATGGAGGAGACAAGGGCACTTCTCAAGTACGACCTTCCTCTGAATGAGATCATATACGATTTCTTCGATGCACTTAAGTCGCGTTCAAGGGGATATGCATCATTTGACTATGAGATGAAGGGATATGTCCGCTCAGAGCTTGTTAAGCTGGACATCCTTATCAATAAGGAAGAAGTCGATGCTCTGTCGTTTATCATACATAAGGATACGGCATACGAGAGGGGCAGAAAGATGTGTGAGAAACTCAAGGATGAGATACCGAGACACCTGTTCGAGATACCTATCCAGGCCGCTATAGGTGGCAAGGTCATCGCACGTGAGACAGTCAAGGCCATGAGAAAGGATGTCCTTGCAAAGTGTTATGGCGGTGATATATCAAGAAAGAGAAAACTCCTTGAAAAGCAGAAAGAAGGAAAGAAGCGGATGAGACAGGTCGGCAATGTGGAGATTCCACAGAAGGCGTTTATGTCAGTTCTGAAGCTTGATGAGGAGTAGAAAAGACACAAAGCATATAATTTGCGCAGTTAAATCAAAGATAAGAAAGTTATAATAAAACATATATTAGTTTGAGAAGATATATTGGGTGCGGAAAAGTCGTTAATAAGAAAAATCTTAATAGCGGCTTTTTTCGTTAAGCACATAAAACAAATGATAAGGAGCAGTTGTGAACAAAGCTGATAAATATCATGCGCTTCTGTAATCTGTAAAGTTGATAGCACAGTATAGGAGGATGGCTGACAATGATAGACATTTTAGATGATGAAAATAATCCGGCATATGGTGGACAGCCATATGATAAGAAACCATTGAGCATATACATACATATCCCATTTTGTGTGAAGAAATGTGTATACTGCGATTTCCTGTCATTTCCCGTTGGCGGGTCATGCGTGTCTGGATATGGGGCTTATAGAGAAAAATACATTGAAGCATTGTGTGAGGAACTTAAGAGTTATGCATATCTTGCAGAGACACGTATTGTCAGGACGATATATATAGGAGGCGGAACTCCGTCTATTCTGGATGAGGACGACATTACGGTGATAATGACTTCCGTCAGACATATATTTGACATAGAAGATAATGCTGAGATAAGCATAGAGGTAAATCCGGGCACTCTCACTGGCAGAAAGGCAGCGGAGTATATTGCAAACGGAATAAACAGGATGAGCATAGGCCTTCAATCTGCCCAGAAAGACGAGCTGGCTGCTCTCGGCAGGATACACAATTATGACCAGTTTCTGGCAGCCTATGATATGGCCAGGGAAGCAGGCTTTAGAAATATCAATATAGATATTATGTCGGATATCCCTGGGCAGACTATGAGATCATATCTTGATACTCTGGAGAAGGTGCTAAGGTGCGGACCGGAGCATATATCATCCTACAGTCTGATAGTAGAGGAAGGAACGCCGCTGGCTGCAAGTAAAGAGCTCCTTTCTCTGATACCAGATGAAGATACTGACAGGGAGATGTACAATGTGACTGATAAGCTGCTCAAGGCCGGAGGATATCACAGGTATGAGATATCAAATTACTCAAAGCATGGCTATGAGTGCAGACACAATATAGTATACTGGACGCTTGGAGAATACATAGGAATAGGTATAGGCGCTGCATCATTTCTTTATGGCAGAAGATATACAAATACCAGTGATATAGGAAGTTATGTGGACACTATGGAGAGATGTCATGATCTGGATACATTTGGTGATCCTGTTGTCAATTCAGGAAAGGTCAGAAATATACTGGATAAAATGCGCTGCATTGAAGAAAGCCTGAATGCTGACAGGCTTATGGAGGAATATATGTTTCTCGGACTGCGTATGATATCCGGTGTAAGTGCAGAAAAGTTCAACGACTACTTCGGCCACTCCATCTACGACATCTACGGCCCGGTCATAGACAAATACAAAAACTCAGGCCACCTCGAAGACGACCACGGCCTGATCCGCCTCACAAAAAAAGGAATTGACGTGAGCAACACGATCCTTGCCGACTTTCTCATAGAGGATTGACGGACGCGTCCTGAGGATGAAGATAACTACACTGTATGGTTTGAAATCACGCTTGTCTGTCAGCCTCTCAGACATTTCCAACGTGCATGCGGCTTCAAGTGCGATAAGGGCGTCTGCGCTCT
>URJI01000009.1 GCA_900548215.1 uncultured Coprococcus sp.
AGAAGCGTGACGCAATGCACAATGCACAGTGTCTTGCGGGCATGGCATTTTCAAATGCACTGCTTGGAATCGTACATTCAATGGCACACAAGACTGGAGCAGCATTTGCCGATTACGGTGCACATATCATCCACGGAGCAGCAAATGCGATGTATCTCCCGAAGGTTATCGCTTTCAATGCCAAGGATGAGACAGCAAAGGTTCGTTATGGCGAGATAGCAGATTTCATGGGCCTTGGCGGAGAGACACTCGACGAGAAGGTAGCTCTTCTCATCGCATATCTGCGCAAGATGAATGATGAGCTGAACATACCTCATTGTATCAAGAATTATGGACCTGACAGCTATCCATGTGAGCAGGGCTTTGTTCCGGAGGACGTATTCCTTGAGAGACTTCCTGAGATCGCTGCAAATGCGATACTTGATGCATGTACAGGCTCCAACCCAAGACAGCCTAGCCAGGAGGAGATGGAGAAGCTGCTGAAGTGCTGCTACTATGACACAGAGGTGGATTTCTAAATAAAAGATAGTATTTACAGACAGAAGAGTGAATGATAATATGGTATCCGGCGGTGCATATGTATCGCCGGATATTTTTGTTGGAAAAAAATAGTTGACAATAAAATGTAATTATAATATACTTGCAAAGTATGCGAAGTTTATAAGTGCGTTTCGAACCAATGCCCCGGTAAGGAATGTGCTGAATATACATTAGTAAAGAAGATTATAAAAGAATAATTTAGGAGGTACCACGATGAAGAGCTTTATGGCAAGCCCATCAACAATAGAGAGAAAGTGGTATGTAGTTGACGCTACAGGACATACTTTAGGTCGTCTTGCATCAGAGATCGCAAGCATTTTAAGAGGAAAGAACAAGCCAACATTTACACCACACATTGACACAGGTGATTATGTAATAGTAGTAAACGCTGACAAGATTAAGGTAACTGGTAAGAAGTTAGATCAGAAGGTATACTACAACCACTCAGATTATGTAGGTGGTATGAAAGAGACAACTCTTCGTGAGAAGATGGCTAAGAAGCCAGAGGATGTTATTTACCTTGCAGTTAAGGGAATGCTTCCAAAGGGACCACTTGGCAGAGAGATGATCACAAAGCTTCACGTATACGCTGGTGCAGATCACAAGCATCAGGCACAGAAGCCAGAAGTATTAGAGATTAAGTACTAAGAAGGAGGAGATTAACAGATGGCTAAGACAACAAAGTTCTATGGAACAGGAAGAAGAAAAAGCAGTATCGCCAGAGTTTACATCACTCCAGGTACTGGTAAGATCGTTATAAACAAGAAGGATATGGATGAGTACTTTGGCCTTGATACACTTAAGGTTATCGTAAAGCAGCCACTCGTTGCTACAGGCACAGAGGGCAAGTACGACGTACTCGTTAACGTATGTGGTGGTGGTTTCACAGGTCAGGCTGGAGCTATCAGACATGGTATTTCAAGAGCACTCCTTGAGGTTGATGCTGAGTACAGACCAATCCTTAAGAAGGCTGGATATCTTACAAGAGATCCAAGAATGAAGGAGAGAAAGAAGTACGGTCTCAAAGCCGCTCGTCGTGCTCCACAGTTCTCAAAGAGATAATTATATATCATTTCAGATATATCAAGAACCCGCAGAAGTCCATCGCTTTTGTGGGTTCTTTTTTTCAGAACTTTTGAGATTCAGATTAGGAGGAACAAAAGATATGGTGACATTATTGTCGAAGCTGTGGATCAAATCAGATAATTATAAGGATAGCAAGGTAAGGGAGAAATATGGTGTTCTTTGTGGAGCTGTTGGTATATTTTTGAATGTATTATTGTTCCTGGGAAAATTCTTTGCTGGATTACTTTCGGGGGCTATCTCGATCACGGCGGATGCGTTCAACAATTTATCAGATGCAGGAAGCTCGTTTATATCTATGATAGGCTTTAAGTTAGCTGGCAGAAAACCGGACCCGGATCATCCGTTTGGACATGGAAGAATAGAGTATATATCAGGCTTATTTGTAGCAGTCATGATCATATTGATGGCCTACGAGCTTATTAAAGATTCAATCGGAAAGATCCTACATCCGGAACTTCCAAAATTCAGCATTCTAGTTGCCGTTATACTCGTTGTTTCAATTGGAGTAAAGATATATATGTATTTCTACAACAGGAGTATAGGCAGAAAGATAGAGAGTGCGACCATGATAGCGACGGCGAAAGACAGTTTATCTGACACATTTTCCACAATGGTTGTTCTTGCATCTGCACTTGCTGCTCATTTCTGGAAAATACCTATAGATGGATATTGCGGGGTATTGGTGGGCGTAATGATACTCATAGCTGGCATCACTGCAATGAAGGATACGGTCAGCCCCTTGCTTGGTCAGGCACCGGAACCAGAGCTTGTGGACGAGATCGAGAAGATCGTGAGGTGTGATAAAAGGATCCTTGGTATTCATGATCTTGTGGTCCATGATTATGGACCTGGCAGACTTATGGTCAGCCTGCACGCAGAAGTTCCTTATAAGGAAGATATTCTTGAGCTGCATGATCTGATCGATCAGATAGAATTCTCTCTCAGAAAAGAATTAAATTGTGAGCCTGTCATTCACATGGATCCGATAGTAGATGACGATGAGGAGACAAATGCTGCGAAAGCGCGGATCACTGAAATTATAGAATCACTTAATAAGGATAGCAGAAAAAATGAAAATGTTCAGTTTCATGACTTTAGAATGGTAAAGGGTTCAACACATTCCAATTTGATTTTTGATGTGGTTTTGCCACATGGATATCAAATGTCAGAAGAACAGATAATATCCTATATCAAGGAAAAGGTTAGTGAGTACAATAAAAATTACTATTGTGTGATACATATTGACAGAGCGTATGTAAAATAATACCAGATGGTGAGCATCATGATTACAGAAGAGTAAGACCTTCTGTGGTTTTTATTATTATTACATAATACATTTACAGGCATTTCCTCAATCTTAGGTTTGACTTTACTGTGATAAACTGTTACTATGTTACCGTGTTGTGCCCTAATAGGGCTGTATATCATGCAGATGCCCGGTGTAGTGTGTTTCATGCATCTGCCAAGTATATTTAAGTATATTTCAGGAGGAAAAAAGTATGAAAAAGTTATTATCACTGCTCTTAGTGGCAGCAATGGGACTTTCACTGGTTGGATGCGGCGGATCTGATAACGGATCTAAGAGTGAGTCAAAGAGTGATCTGGAGTATGTAAAGGATAAGGGAACTCTCGTTGTCGGTGTTACAGACTTCGCACCGATGGATTACAAGGATGAGTCAGGCAACTGGATCGGATTTGACGCAGATATGGCATCAGCATTTGCAGAGAGCCTTGGCGTAAAGGCAGAGTTCGTAGAGATAGATTGGGACAACAAGATCATGGAGCTTGACGGCAAGACCATCGACTGTGTATGGAATGGTATGACACTTACAGATGAGGTTACAAGCTCAATGGCATGTTCAGATGCATACTGCAACAATGCTCAGGTAGTTATCGTGCCAAAAGATAAGGCAGACAAGTATCAGACAGTAGACAGCATCAAGGAGCTTACATTTGCTGTAGAGGCAGGAAGCGCAGGCGAGGATCAGGCCAAGGCGCTTGGTCTCAACTATACAGCGGTAAAGGCACAGGCAGATGCACTCATGGAAGTTGCAGCTGGAACATCAGATGCAGCAATCATTGATTCGCTTATGGCAGCAGCTATGGTTGGTGAGGGAACAGGTTATGACAAGCTCACATATACCGTAGGTCTCAACAGCGAGGAGTATGGCGTTGGTTTCAGAAAGGACTCAGATCTTGTAGCTGAGCTCAACAAGTTCTTTGCAGACAGTAAGGCTGACGGTTCAATGGAGAAGTGTGCTGAGACATATAAGGTACAGGCTGCACTTACAAAGTAATAGATAAGATATAATTAGTATTTTTACCATCACTTAGAGAGAAAAATTATTATGGATTTGTTTTTTGAACAGCTCCCGGTCGTACTTGGAGCTCTTAATACAGGATTTATACAGACATTAAAATTGTTCTTCGTGACATTGCTCGGTGCATTTCCGCTTGGACTTCTCATAGCACTCGGTTCCATGTCAAAGTTTAAACCACTCAGCTATCTTATGAAGTTCATCGTATGGATAGTGAGAGGTACACCACTTATGATACAGCTGCTCATCATATATTATTTCCCGGGACTTGTATTTCACAATCCGGTATGGGGCGGCGGCGAAGGCGGAAGATTTGTTGCGGCATCGGTGTCATTCATAGTGAACTATGCCTGCTATTTCTCAGAGATTTATCGTGGAGGTATCCAGGGTATTCCTGTAGGACAGGAGGAAGCCGGACTCGTGCTCGGTATGACTCCAAAGCAGATATTCTTCAAGGTCAAGCTTTTGCAGATGATAAAGAAGATAGTTCCGGCGATGTCCAACGAGATCATAACTCTGGTCAAGGATACGTCCCTTGCCCGTATCATCGCACTTCAGGAGATCATTTGGGCAGGACAGGCATTCATGAAGGGTTCACAGGGAATCTCAGGTGCAATATGGCCACTCTTCTTCTGCGCATTCTATTATCTGATATGGAATGGCGTACTCACAGTTTTACTTGGCAAATTAGAGAAGAAACTTGATTTCTTTAGATAGGAGGAGCCGCTATGGCTATATTAGAGGTTGAACATATAAAAAAGAAGTTTGGCAAGACAGATGTGCTCAAGGATATAAGCTTTTCTCTGGAGCAGGGCGAGGTCCTTTCTATCATAGGATCATCAGGAAGTGGAAAGACAACACTTCTTCGCTGTCTGAACTTTCTGGAGATGCCGGACAATGGAGTTATCCGTGTAAATGATGAGATCCTGCTTGACACTGACAAGCCGGAGACACTCAAGGAGTCGGAGGTGCGCAAGAAGAGACTGCATTTTGGACTTGTGTTCCAGTCATTTAATCTCTTTCCACAGTACACTGCGCTTCAGAACGTAATGCTTGCAAGAGAGCTTCTTGCAAAGGAGAGGCCGGATTTCAAAGTAAATAAGAAGAATATACTCGACGAGATAAGAGCCCAGGCAGAGGAACTTCTACGCCAGATGGGACTTGAGGACAGAATGAACAACTATCCTCACCAGCTTTCAGGCGGACAGTGCCAGCGAGTTGCCATAGCAAGGGCGCTTGCGTTGCAACCGGACATACTTTGTTTCGATGAGCCTACATCGGCTCTTGATCCGGAGCTCACAGGAGAGGTACTTAAGGTTCTCAGAAACCTTGCAGACAAAAAGACAACCATGATAATTGTTACCCATGAGATGGCATTTGCAAAGGATGTTGCAAGTCAGGTCATATTCATGGATGATGGATATATACTTGAGCAGGGAAGACCTGACCAGGTATTCGACAATCCGAAGATGGAGAGGACAAAGCAGTTCCTTTCATCGTATTCATAAAGGATGTAAATGATCCCGGTGTATCGACAGGAGTCGATATTTCGGGATTTTTTTATGGAGTTGATGACATGGAGAAAAGTATAAAGTATAGTAGTAGATAAGTCAGTTCTGATGGGCTGATGTTCAATAGACAGGAGGAGATGCTTATGAGCAAGATACTCATCATAGAGGACGATAAAGAGATAAATCGGCTTATCTGCGAATATTTGACAGAAAGTGGCTATGAGCTGATATCAGCCACAAATGGCATAGCTGGGCTGTCTATTCTCGAAAGCACGCCGGACATCGATCTCTGTCTGCTGGATCTCATGCTGCCGATGAAGAGTGGCGACAGAGTTATGCAGAGTCTCAGGGGATTTTCGGATGTTCCGGTCATTGTGCTTTCGGCGAAGGACACGGTCCAGACGAAGATAGATCTGTTCAGGCTTGGCGTTGATGACTATATCACAAAGCCGTTTGATCTGGATGAGCTGATTGTCCGGGTGGAATCCGTTCTTGGACGATGCGATAGAGACTGCAGATGTGGACGTGGCGGCACTCTGACATAGACTCGGACAATGAGATAGATGTGGATACGATATTCGATGCGTTCTGCCGTGGAAAGTCCAGACAGAAGGAGGGCGCAGGGCTGGGACTTTACATAGTAAGGTGCCTTGCGGACAAGCTGGGACATGAGGTGAGTGCGGAGGTTGTTGACGGGATATTTACTATAAATATATCTATGTCAACTGATCGAGATTAAAAATAACTTGGTCATGGCAATGTATTATGGCATGTGTATGAAAAATTAATACAGAAATAGCAAAGACACTAAATGCCGCTTGCCCAATGTCAGACGGGCAGGCAGAATTTGGTGTCTTTTTTGATGGAGGACAGAAGAATGCTGAAAACAAAGGGACAATTAATCCGGCAATGCATTCTACTTCATGTCACATGAAAACATATCAGCAATCCATTCCCATAGTCTTGGCTTTGGTGGCTTGCGTCTCCCCCCTGGGATGATGGGGCGGGGCATAGATGGATGAGAGCTTTAGTGGATTATTGCCGATGTTGATGATGTTGTGCCATGTGCCGGCTGGAACACAGATGCAGTCCCCTGCGCACAGATTCTGGCGGAAGCAAAGTTCGTTCGGGCAGCAGCCCATCCTGACTGAACACTGTCCCTGTTCGATCCTGATGATCTGATCTGTATTATCGTGGATTTCCAAACCTATATCTGAGCAGGCAGGTATACACATGACTGTCATCTGCATGAAACAGCCGGTCCACACGGTTTCGCGGTAATTGTGGTTCTGTAACGCTTTCTCCCGGAGGTCTATAGTGTAGATGTTGTCACGACAGTCAGATCTGTTCGTAGAACAATGGTTGTTGTATTTCATAGGATAGTCCTTTCAGATTCAATAGTTCTATTTATAGTATTCAGAAAGGATAGAATATGACAAAATTATACATTTTTATGTAGCCTGGATGGTGAGCTATGTGAAAAAATGCAAAAAGTGATAAAAAAATTGAAATTAGTATTGACATTTTGTACATAAACAACTAATATAAGATATATCAAATGGAAACGGTTCCAGAAACGTTTCCGAAAAACGAAGTAACCATTAAGCAGCTCGTATAAGAGATGACTGAAGGAAAAATTTTTATTATTTTATGGGAGGAACCAATATGAACAAGAAAGGTATTGCGGCACTTGGACTGTCACTTATGATGGCAGGTACCATGTTGACAGGATGTGGCTCAGGAGATTCAGATGGAGCAGGAAAGAAGGCAGATGCAAAGGGCTCTGTATATTATCTGAACTTCAAGCCGGAGCAGGATGCACAGTGGCAGGAGCTTGCTAAGGTGTACACAGACGAGACTGGCGTTGATGTGACGGTAGTTACAGCAGCTTCTGGTCAGTATGAGACTACTCTTAAGAGTGAGATGGGTAAGTCAGAATCACCTACCCTGTTCCAGGTAAATGGACCGGTTGGTCTTGCTTCCTGGAAGGACTATTGTTATGATCTTGGATCATCACAGGTGTATAAAGAACTCACATCTGAGGACTTTGCACTTAAGGATGGCGATAAGGTCGCAGGAATCGGATATGTTATAGAGTCATACGGAATCATTTACAACAAAGAGCTTTTAAGCAAAGCTGGATACACAGAGGATGATATCAATTCATTTGCAGACCTCAAGAAGGTGGCAGAGGATATAACAGCCAAGTCAGACAAATTAGGATTCTCAGCATTCACATCAGCCGGAATGGATGGCTCATCAGACTGGAGATTCAAGACACATCTTGCAAATCTTCCAATCTACTATGAATACAAGGCTGATGGAATCGATACTACAGATGCGATCAAGGGTACATATCTTGATAATTACAAAAATGTATGGGATCTGTACATCAACAACTCAACAACCGATCCAAAGCAGCTCAGCACAAAGACTGGTGATGATGCGGTTGCAGAGTTTGTTTCAGGACAGGCAGTATTTTATCAGAATGGTACATGGGCATACTCAGATGTATCATCAATTGGCGATGACAACCTCGGAATGCTCCCTATCTATATAGGAGTAGATGGTGAGGAAAATCAGGGACTCTGTACAGGAAGTGAGAATTACTGGTGTGTAAATGCTAAGGCTTCAGAGGAAGATATCCAGGCAACTCTTGACTTCATGGAGTGGTGTGCTACAAATGACACCGCACTTAAGGCAATCTGTGGTTCAAGTGGCGCTATGCCATCAGGAGCCGATGGAATGGGATTTGTAACACCATTCAAGAAGAACCTTGAGTCAACAAACCTTCTTGTAAACATCGCAAATGAGTATGTAGCAGAGGGCAAGACACCTGTAAGCTGGAACTTCACAACAATGCCATCAGAGCAGTGGAAGAACGACCTCGGATCAGCACTTACAACATATGCGGCAGATCAGACAGATGCCAACTGGGATCTTGTAAAGAGCGCATTTGTAGATGGATGGGCTAAAGAGGCTGCTGCAGCAAAGTCAAAATAAAACATATTAACAAATAAACAATAGTACACAAACCAAAAATAAAAAAAACATCACAAAATAAAACCAACTTAAAATATGAATAAAGTCCTGCAAGCTGCAGGACACCAGGAAGGCTAACAGCTTTGCAAAGGCAGCTCATACCCAGAGGTGTCAGACTAGAGATGGATATGTATTCATATGCAAATATGTCTACATATCCATTTTTAGACTCAGAAGACATTGGAAAGAAAATTGATATGCAACAGAGTGGAGGTTATCAAAAAATTATGGAGAAAACGATAAAAAGATATTGGCCGGTGTTCCTGATACCGACAATGGCTGCGTTTCTTATAGGATTTATCGTGCCATTTGCCGAGGGAATATATCTGTCCTTCTGTAAGTTCACGACCATAAGGGACGCTGAATTTGTAGGATTACAGAATTATATAGACGCATTCAAGGACTCAACATTCCCGGATGCATTCAAGTTTACAACATTATTTGCGATTGTCACACTTGTGCTTATAAATGTTCTTGCATTTCTTGTGGCACTGGCACTTACACAGAAGATCAAGGGAACAAATATATTCAGGACGGTATTTTTTATGCCGAATCTTATAGGTGGTATCGTACTTGGATATGTATGGCAGCTTATATTTGATGCCATATTCTCAAAGTTTGATACAGCTCTGAAACTCAATGAAGTTCTCGGTTTCTGGGGACTGGTTATACTGGTGTGCTGGCAGCAGATAGGATATATGATGATCGTTTATATTGCAGGACTTCAGGCGATACCTGGTGATATACAGGAGGCTGCCATGATTGATGGTGCAAATAGAACACAGAGACTTTTCAGAGTTACGATCCCGAATATGATGCCATCCATAACCATATGTACATTCCTCACAATAACCAACTCATTTAAACTGTTTGACCAGAACCTGGCACTCACAGGAGGCGAGCCACTTCACAAGACAGAGATGCTTGCACTCAATATATATGAGACGTTTTATGGAAGAGTGGGATATGAGGGAGTAGGACAGGCCAAGGCGGTCATATTCTTTATACTGGTAGTAGCGATAGGACTCATACAGCTTAAGATTACAAGATCAAAGGAGGTGCAGCAGTAATGGCGAAGATACAGAAAATAGTAAATACAGCGGATAAAAAGCCTGTATACAGAGTGAAAGAAAAACCAACGTTGATGGGAATTCTGGCTACTTTATTCTTTACCATTATTTCCATAATATTTGTTTCACCGATAATAATTGTAATTATAAACTCATTGAAGGCCAAGACATTTATCAATCTGGAGACATTTGAACTGCCAAATGAGCACAGCTATATAGGCTTGGACAATTATAAAACGGCTATAACACAGTATGACTTCGTAAAGGCAGTGGGCTGGACAGTTGTGATAACGGTTCTTTCAGTAGCAGCAATTCTGCTGTTCTGCTCTATGACAGCCTGGTATATAACCAGAGTCAAGAATGTAGTGACAAAGATCATATATCTGCTGTGCGTGTTCTCTATGGTAATACCTTTCCAGATGGTTATGTTCACTCTGGCTGGAACTGCGGATGCACTTCACCTTAATACTCCATGGGGAATCGTGATCGTGTATCTTGGATTTGGAACAGGTCTTGCAGTATTCATGTTCTGTGGATTTATCAAGTCCATTCCTTTGGAGGTCGAGGAGGCTGCGATGATAGATGGATGTACACCGCTCAAGACATTTTTCAGGGTTGTTATCCCTATCATGAAACCTACTTACATATCTGTAGGAATACTTGAGGCTATGTGGATATGGAATGATTTCCTTCTGCCGTATCTGGTACTCGACATCAAGAAATACAAGACGATATCTATAGTTGTCCAGTATATGAAGGGCAGCTACGGAAGAGTAGATATGGGAGCGATCATGGCGTGCCTTGTTATGGCTATCATTCCGGTTGTTGTATTCTACCTCTGTGCACAGAAGTACATCGTCAAGGGTGTTGCAGCCGGTGCTGTAAAGGGATAGTAATATAATATTATTAAATGTAAAAAAACAGGCGGTTGTGAGATTCGCAGCCGCCTGAAATTGGTTAAAAGGAGAGATTTCAGATGGAAAGATCAGCAGGAATACTGCTTGCTATATCAAGCCTCCCGTCAAAGTATGGAATTGGTAGCTTCTCAAAAGAGGCATATCGTTTTGTCGACTGGCTTAAAGCGGCACATCAGAGCTATTGGCAGATACTTCCTATGGGCCCCACGGGGTATGGGGATTCACCGTATCAATCATTTTCAACATTTGCGGGAAATCCGTACTTTATAGACCTGGATGAGCTTGTTGAACAGGGACTTCTCACTGACAGAGAGTGCAGAGAGATAGACTGGGGTGATGATGACAGGTATATTGATTACAATAAAATTTATTATAGTAGATATCAACTTCTCCGGAAATCCTATGAAAGATGGAAGATGATTGATAAAGTAGAGTTTTTCTTGTTCATGGAAGAAAACAGTCATTGGATATATGATTATTCTTTATTCATGGCGGTTAAGGATTTATATGGTGGTATTCCGTGGACAAACTGGCCGCAGGATATCAGGAACAGGCAGCCAGATGCACTTCAGCAAATGCAGATTAAGCTTGCGGATGAGATACATTTTCAGCAGTATATGCAGTATTTGTTTTACACTCAGTGGAATGCCTTGAAGAGCTATGCCAACAAAAACCATATAAGGATCATCGGGGATATCCCAATCTATGTGGCAATGGACAGTGCTGATGTGTGGGCGCATCCGGAACTTTTCAGGCTGGATGAGGACAGGCGTCCATACGAGGTTGCCGGATGTCCGCCTGATGGGTTTTCGGAGACCGGACAGCTGTGGGGAAACCCAATATATGACTGGGAGCGAAACAGACAGACCGGTTACAGCTGGTGGATAGCCAGGATGAAACACAGCTATAAGCTTTATGATGTAGTCCGGATAGATCATTTCAGAGGTTTTGATGAGTATTATGCAATCCCATATGGTGAGACGACTGCAGTGAATGGCAGCTGGAAAAAGGGGCCTGGGATGGACCTGTTCAGTAACATAGAAAAAGCGCTGGGGAAGAGAGATGTCATTGCCGAGGATCTTGGCTTTGTGACAGATTCGGTCAGAAAGCTTGTGCGTGATTCCGGATTCCCGGGAATGAAGGTTGTGGAGTTTGCTTTTGATGTGAGAGACACCGGTGCGGCATCTGATTATCTTCCACATAATTACATACGAAATTGTGTTGTATATACGGGAACCCATGACAATGAGACCCTTATTGGCTGGTGGAGCAGTATAGATCAGGAAGCGAAAAATATGGCGCGGGGGTATATGGCAGCTCATTATACACCTGACCGTCTGATCAATGTTCCATTTATCACGCTTGCTATGAGAAGTATTGCAGATCTCTGTATTATACCGATGCAGGATTATCTGGGACTGGATAATAAATCGAGAATGAATAAGCCGTCCACAGTTGGTGATAACTGGAGGTGGCGAACGATATCCGATGATACAGATGACGATCTTGCAGAGGAAATAGGCAGACTTACATTTATGACCGGGAGAAGCAAGATGTGAAAAAGTACTCTCTAATAAAATATTTATCGGAAAATGATAAGTTGAGTATTTTCTTGACCTCCACATAGTAAGATAATATAATTATTTGGAATAAAAGAGAAAAGTGGGATACATCTTATGACAATAAAGGATATTGCACGTATATCAGGTTATGGTATCGGAACCGTGTCCAGGGTGATCAACAATCAGGCCGGAGTCAGCGATGCAGCCAGAGAGAAGATACTCAGGGTTATAGAGGAAAACGGCTTTGAGCCGAACGTCAACGCCAAGCACCTCAAAATGGCAGCGAAATCAGCGGTTGTAGTCATCATAAAAGGAAATCAGAACATGCTGTTTGCAGATATAGTAGAGCGGATACAGAGCCAGCTTGCGGGATATGATGAGGACGTTATAGTGGAGTATATAGATGAGGATGGTGATGAGATAGAATATGCCATCAAACTGATCCGGAGTGTGAATCCAAAGGGAATCATGTTCATGGGAGCAAATCTTGCACTTTTTGATGAACGTGTGGAGGAGATGAAGATACCTGGAGTCATAATTACAACCAGTGGCGAGAGCCTTGGGAATGACAACATATCTTCAATAACGATTGATGATACGGCAGCGACATATGATATGACAAAGTATCTTCTTGAAAAGGGGCACAGGCATATAGGCGTTATTGGAGGACAGGTGTCCGAGAAACAGATAAGTTTCAACAGATATAAAGGCTACAAGAGGGCTATAGATGAGTGGCAGCATGATGACCGGGCGGAGTTTACATATATTCCGTGCAGGTATTCTATGAAGGCAGGTTATGAGGCCACGAAGCGTCTCTTGGAGGAACAGCCGGAGGTTACAGCAATCATGGCTCTCAGTGATACGATAGCGATCGGCGTCATGAGAGCGGCTGCTGATCTGGGCAAACATATTCCGGAGGAGCTGTCAGTTACTGGATTTGATGGAATAGAGCTGGCAGGATACTGTGTACCAAGACTTACAACAATAAAACAGAATACAGAGATCATGGCATCGAGAAGTGTTGACATCATGCTCAAGCATATAAATTATGCAGCAGCTGGTGAACATGAGATAGTGCCATATTCCCTGATAGAGGGTGAAAGCGTTAAGAGCATCGGCTAGGATTCAGGGAAAATCTTTTTAATTAAGTTTGAAATCGCCCTATACTGGTATATTATATATCAGTATAGGGCGATTTTTTTATGAGATAAAAGTTCGGCAAGGCTCTGAGATTCATATAGAGTATTTATTACAGTTTGGAGATGAGAAGATGGATCAGAATATAGAATCGGAAATATTAGAAAAACGCAAACTATGTAAAGTGCTTAAGGTGTTTAAGATTGTTTCTTTTATAGGAATATATGCGTCATTTGTTGCGTTTATGGTGGTATCTAGAAATAGCTATGAATTAGACTCTGCTTGGCTGCTGATTCCGGCTTTGTTTGTAGGCGGATTTTTCCTGTTCTCATATATGGAGACAAATAAACTTAAAGACCTCAAGGAACTCATGGGACAGTATGTTGTACGGAGTGTCCTTGGAGAGCGCTTGCAGGTGATTGAATACATGCCAAATGGATATACAAATGAGGCATTTTTACATAATTGTCCGATTCTTCCTTCATTTAATAATATGGATGGTTCTGACTTTATACATGGAATATACAGGGGAGTAGAATTTACATTCAGTGATCTCACACTCAGAACGGAAACAAAGGGTTCACCGGATGGTGAGTTTCCTGGCGATAATGTTGTTAATTTTAAAGGCCAGCTCATAATGGCTACTTCCCACAATAATGTTAATGGTTTTGTACAGATCCAGGAGAGAATTAGTCGAAGAATGAAAAATGAAAAGAAAAGTGGCATATTATCAAGTGTATTGGGTTCTGGGGATTCATGTAACAGTTTTATGACGGGCAACGCGTCATTTGATAACAGGTTCGATATATATGCCTCTGACAGCCAGCTTGCTTTGAGGGTATTGACTCCACAGCTTATACAGGGACTCATGGGGCTTGAAGGATTTATGGAGATACAGATCGCTGGCAATATGGTGGCTGTAGCGATAAAGAATGACAGAGATTTATTTGAATTTCGTAACAATGGCAGGGATAATGGTGACATGGAGGAGTATCGTCAGAAATTTAGGGATGAACTTTCCGATATTTTGAAAGTTATTGATGTCTTTGGTATGAATACAGATCTTTTTCAGTAGTTGGTTAAATGATTGAATAATTATATACAGTGAGAACTTGTAAAAATGTAGGGAGTAAAAGGGTATAACGGGGATAATATATGGATTACATAGACAATATTGAGCTGATTACAAGACTTGTGAAATCAGGATTTTTCGGTATAGTGGGAATATTCTTTATCGGACTTGCAATTTGGATAAAGAAAAATGAGGACCGTTGGAATTTTAAGAATATCGGAATAGGACTTCTGGCTGGTGGCGTGGCACTTTTGCTTATCGGTGTATCTATGGCAGTAGATAGTCTGCAGGATGGCGGGGTAATAGCTATAGATAGGAATGATCCTGTATGGGTTATCCTGGATGTGCTCAAGGTGCTGGCGTGTGTACTGATATTTGTGATAGCTGGGTATATTATGCGGTCAAAACGCATAAAAGAGAATGATATGTTCGATATGGAGATTGTGGGAAAGATAATAGGATATGACACCGTGACCGGCAGGACAAAATTGCCGGGATATGCACAACCCACGGTGGGGTACATTGATCCATACAGCGGTGAGCCGGATTCTTATGTGGTGAATCAGGATATAAACAGAAAGAAGCATCCGATCGGCAGTGAGTATAAACTGTTGTACTCCAGGGAAGACAGAAAGGCATTTGAGAAAAAGTCAAACAAGGTGTACAGGGAGATGGAGGTTTGCTTTTTCGGACTGGCGGTTTTGATTTTCGTTGTGGGGATAGTAAGGCTTCTTATGAATATATAATGAATATTGAAACTAGAACGTCTATTAGTTAGGACGACGTATTTCATAGGCTGGCTGCCGGCGGAAATCACAAAATCAATGTATAATAATATTGTAATCATCGCTAGTCCTATGCTAATATAGATATGTTTGCGAAAATGACAAATTTTTATCACTTCAGGAGGAAAACAATGGGTGGATTTTTTGGAGTAGCGGCAAAAGATGACTGTGTGTTTGATCTGTTCTTTGGAATAGACTATCATTCACATCTTGGAACAAGGCGCGGAGGCATGACAGTGTATGGAGATAAGGGATTTGACAGATCCATACACAATATCGAGAATGCTCCATTTAGAACAAAGTTCGACAAAGATATGCAGAACATGAAGGGTTATTTTGGAATAGGATGTATATCCGATTATGAGCCACAGCCACTCATAGTGCGTTCACATCATGGAACATATGCTCTGACAACTGTCAGCAAGATCAACAATGTTGACGAGATATCCAAGGAGATATTTGATCAGGGGCATTCACATTTCCTTGAGATGAGCGGAGGGGATATCAACAGCACAGAGCTGGTGGCAGCCCTCATCAACCAGAAGGATAATCTGATAGATGGAATAAGATATGCGCTGGAGAAGATAGACGGTTCTCTGTCACTCCTGCTCATGAACCAGAATGGAATATATGCAGCCAGGGATATGCATGGAAGAACTCCAGTGGTTATAGGCAAGAAGGATGGTGCATTCTGTGCGTCATTTGAGAACTTTGCCTACAAGAACCTTGGCTATCATGACTATAAAGAACTCGGCCCTGGTGAGGTTGTTGTACTCACACCGTCCAACTGCGTGACACTTGTGCAGCCGGGCAAGGACATGAAGATATGTACCTTCCTGTGGGTATACTATGGTTACCCTGCAAGTTCATACGAGGGTATGAGTGTAGAGCAGATGAGATACAACTGCGGAGCCAGCATGGCAAAGAGAGATAACGTTAAGCCGGATATCGTAGCCGGCGTTCCGGATTCAGGAACAGCGCATGCAGTCGGCTATGCCAATGAGTCAGGAATACCTTTCTCAAGACCATTCATCAAGTACACACCGACATGGCCACGTTCATTTATGCCGACTATACAGAGCCAGCGAAACCTCATAGCGAAGATGAAGCTTCTGGCAGTTGAGGATCTCATCAAGGACAAGAGCCTTCTGCTCATAGACGATTCTATCGTGCGTGGAACACAGCTCAGAGAGACAACTGAGTACCTTTTTGACAGTGGTGCAAAGGAAGTCCATATCAGACCTGCGTGTCCACCACTTGTATACGGATGCAAATACCTGAACTTCTCAAGATCTTCATCAGAGATGGATTTGATAACAAGAAGAGTTATCGAGAGACTTGAAAATGGAAATGTGACAGATGAGGTACTTCAGGAGTACACAGATCCTGATTCAGAGAAGTATGAAAAGATGGTTGACGAGATCTGCAAGGAACTGCATTTCACATCACTCAGATTCAATAGACTTGATGATATGCTTGAGGCGTGCGGAGTTGAGAAGTGCAAGCTCTGTACATACTGCTGGGATGGCAAGGAGTAAGCTGCGGATGACGGCGATGCCATATGCGGCAGACAGTATCATATATAAAATAATCTATTTGTATTAGCGAGAAAAATGGTGACAGGGATATGGCATTAGAAAACACGGATAATATCACTGAAGTTGTAGCCGACAATTCAGGTGATGTGACTGGAGAGGTCACAAAAGAAATTACAATAGAAGAGATACAGGAACTGGATAAGAATTCGTATCTGATGGTTGACATCAGGGATGAAGTTGAGATATCCCACGGAGCCATCCCGGGTGCGATGGCAGTTCCTGCGGACAGTCTGATGCCGGAGCATCTGGCAGAGACCGCAGGTGAACTGTTTCCTGCAGAGGAATATATGCCCAGGGATGATTCAAAAGGGAAAAAACTCATCATCTGCTGCACCCACGGAACCAACAGCATCCCGCTGGCGGAGAGATTGGCTGAGCTTGGATACGATGCAGTGAGCCTAAAGGGTGGCTATATATCATGGCTGCTCTACACCATGGGTAAGCAGGAGCAGACTGACATATGTGCCGATGTGGAGAAGAGCCTTCGCAAGAAGTTCCACAAGAAGATATGGTGCAACTTCACAAAGGCTATCAACAGATACGAGCTGGTGAAGGAAGGCGACAGGATAGCCGTATGTATATCTGGCGGTAAGGATTCCTTCCTCATGGCGAAATGTTTTCAGGAGCTAAAAAGACACAACAAGTTTCCATTTGAACTTAAGTTCATAGTCATGGATCCGGGGTACAGTCCGGCAAACCGCAAGGTCATAGAGGACAATGCCAGGATGCTGAACATCCCTATCCGGATATTTGAGTCAGATATATTTGATTCAGTATATAATGTTGAGAAGTCACCGTGTTACCTCTGTGCCAGGATGAGACGTGGACATCTGTACAGCTATGCGAAAGAGCTTGGCTGCAACAAGATAGCACTTGGACATCACTACGATGATGTCATAGAGACCATACTTATGGGTATGCTCTATGGGGCACAGATGCAGACCATGATGCCGAAGCTCCACAGCACCAACTTTGAGGGCATGGAACTTATCAGACCTCTCTATATGGTGAGGGAGGACGACATCAAGGCGTGGAGAGATTACAATGAGCTTCATTTTATACAGTGCGCATGTAAGTTCACGGATACATGTACCACCTGCAACAATGAGGAGACAAAGTCCAAGCGTCAGGAGATTAAGCAGCTCATAGCAACACTCAAAAAGACCAACCCATTTGTGGAGGGCAACATATTCAAGAGCGTGGAGAATGTCAATATTGATACTCTTATTGAGTACAAGCAGGGCGGTGTGAGACACAGCTTCCTGGATACCTACGATGACAACTTATAAGACAGAATAATTGAAGATTGATATGAAATATATGGCGTTATTTGCATTTGTTTTGGCATATGTATATGGCGCCTTTTTAATAATATTTTCATAATTGTGTGTCATTATATAATGTGGTATTGGTCTGCGTATGAGACCGGTAGATGCTGCGATGAGACAGTTTATGTGCCTGAAACGAAAGAAATGAAATTAAGTATTGGGGAGGTGGGAATAAAATGCGTATATTGGTTGTTGAGGATGAGAGGGATCTGAACAGTATCATATGCAATAAGCTTATGAAAGAGGGATATAACGTGGATGCCTGCTATGATGGTATGGCTGCACTTGATTATATGGAGGCAGAGCGATATGATGGGGCTATAATGGATATTATGATCCCGGGCAAGGATGGCATAGAAGTTCTGAAGGACATGAGGGAGGCGGGTATACAGGTACCGGTGCTTTTTCTCACCGCAAAGGCTCAGACACAGGATATTGTCGATGGCCTTGACGCTGGTGCAAGCGATTATATGACAAAGCCATTTGAGTTTTCGGAGCTTATGGCGAGGCTTCGTGTTATGCTTAGAATAAAGACAGATATAAATGAGAATTTCATAAGCTGCGGTTCACTTGTGGTGGATATGAATACGAAAAGAGCAGTGAGAGATGGTGTTGTAATAGATCTAACAGTTAGGGAGTATGCCATACTTGAGTATCTTGCCAGGAATAAAAACGTGGTGGTTACTAGAGAGCAGATACGGGCAAATATATGGAATGTTGAGGAGGATATCAATTCCAATGTTGTGGATGTTTATATCAGATATCTCAGAAAAAAAATAGATGACAATTTTGAACAGAAACTTATTCACACTATCAGGGGAGTTGGATATAAATTGGAATGTTGAAGAAGAAAAAATCATTTGTTACATATACTATAATAGTCACGTCACTTTTGATAGCGGCCGGTGTATCGGGACTTCTTTTTATACAGAATAGCCTTATTAAAGATGATATGGAACTCATGGCGTATGAGATGCTGACGCAGGATGTGAGGCGGGCAAGAAAAAATGTAAGATATGATGAGGAGTGTAATCCATATATATCAGATGATTTTGACAGCAGGGAAGAAGATTCAGATGATGATGAATATATATGGACCTTTTTACAGTCAAACGAAGGAGATATAGTATATGGAACGGCTCCTGAGGGCTACGCCTCAAACCCGGACAAAACCGGGGGCGGTACAATTTGTATAAAGGCTGGTGGGAAAGAGTATTTTGCCGTCGTGAGAAACGGTAGGACGGACAGTGAGAAAGTGAATAAAAAATCCTCGTATAAAATATGCGCACTTGTGTCAAAAAAGGACATGATACAGAACTACAGAGAGCTCAGATACAAATCATATTCGGTTATAGCGATAGTAGCTACAACTTTTGCAATATTTGCGCTTGTGCTTAGAAGGATGGTTGCAGACCCGGTGAAAAAGCTGAACAATTCCATAAAGGAGAGCGTTGACAATCTGGATTTTACGGAGAACATCACTTACGATGGACCGTTCAGTGAGTTGGATATGCTTGTCGAGGCAAATAATAATCTATACAATAGGGTTCAGCAGGAACTTGAGAGGCAGTCTGAATTCAACGCAAATGTATCACATGAGCTGAGAACTCCGGTAGCTGTCATGCATGCTCAGTGCCAGCTTTCCAGAGAGATTGCTGAGAAGAATAAAGATCCAGAGATGATCGAGAGTATAGCGGTATTTGAGAGGCAGACAGCCAGAATGAAGGGGCTTATAGAGCAGCTTCTCCAAATGTCAGTGTTGGATCGGGATAATGTAAAGATTCCTATTGAAGAGGTTGATCTGAAGGATGTTATCGAGTCGGTATGTGACGATGCGCAGTACATATGTAGGAAAGATATAGAATTCTCATATGATCTGAAGTCTGTTGTTGTCAGGGCAAACATGAACCATGTGGTGATAGTAGTGAACAACCTTGTATCAAACGCAGTGAAATACAGTGACAATGGTGGAAAGATACATGCATCATGTGGAGGAAATGAAGAATACTATTATATAGAAGTCAGTGATAATGGACGAGGAATGAATGCTGAGACAAAGAACCGTATATTTGAGAGCTTTTACAGAGGCGATTCAGACCGGAGTACGGAGGGATTTGGACTTGGACTTGCCCAGGTTATGAAGATAGTAAAGTTCTATGGAGGTACGATATATGTCAACAGTATGCCAGGCGAGGGAAGTACATTTACTGTAGAAATCCCTGTGAATGGCAAAAAATAAGATTAACAAAATGTAATTAATATTAATAGTTTTAATAGAATCTTAATTTTCGACAGTTATACTTGGAAATTAAGGTTCTATTTTTTTGCCTTATTAGATTTTAATGATGTTTAATAAAGGAGTTATCATATGAAATCACAAAAGAGAGTGTTACATTTGCTTATTGGACCGATGCTGTTTATTGCATTTAGTACACTTCTTCCCCGTGGAGTATTTGCAGGTTTTGAATCACGTGCAGCAATTGGAACGATAATATGGATGGCTTACTGGTGGGTGACCGGTCCTGTAGATTATGCGGTTACGGCATTTCTTCCTATTGCGTTGAATGCTATTTTTCAGATGACAGATATGTCATCGGTTATATCTAACTATGCAGATGAGACTATACTGCTTCTGCTCGGTGCGTCCATCATAAGTGTTATGTGGGAAAATACCGGATTGGACAAAAGAATTGCCATAACATTTCTCAGACTTATAGGCAGCAGCCTGAGAGTTCAGCTTGTATTCTGGTTCTTGCTTGCGGCTACACTTTCGGCAGTTCTTCCGAACGCAGTGGTGTGTGCAACAATAACACCAATAGCCGTTGCTATGCTGAAGTACATAGGAATGGACGACATAAAATCAAATAAAACTGCATCAAAGCTTCTGCTGACTATAGTGTATGCAACTGGTCTGGGCGGGTTGGCATCACCTCTCGGTGGAGCCATGAACCTTGTCACAGTTGATTATATACAGCAGCTGACCGGCAAAGAGTATATGTATTCCTCATGGGTTGTGAGGTTTTTACCGGTTGTGCTCCTGCTCACGCTTATAAATATTCTGTTTTTGCTGAGGAATGTGAAGAAGACAGAACAGCTTGGAGGTTCTAGAGATTATTTTATTGCTCAATATAAGGAATTGACACCTATGAGTTATGAGGAGAAGATGGCGTTGATATTGTTTGTCCTTGCCACCGTGCTGGCATTTACCAGACAGCTTTACCAGAGTATACTGCCAGGGCTTAAGCCTGCATATGTGTTCATAATATGTGCTATAGTGTCATTTCTCATGACAGGCAAAGATGGAAAGCGCATCATGGTCTGGAAAAATGTGCAGGGCAAGATTATATGGGGTTTGATGTATATTTTTGCAGGTGGACTTGCAGCAGGAACTCTTATAAATAAGTCTGGAGCTGCGGATGCAATAGGTGAATTAATATCAGGGTTTGATATGAAGGGGGGATTTGTGACAGTGTTTGTAATATTTACGGTCACTCTTCTCATGTCAGATGTCACATCAAACACTGCCACGGCGGCAGTTGCTATGCCTCTCGTAATATCAATAACACGAGGGGGTGGACTTGATCCAATACCATATATATATGTGGCGTCGATAGGTGTTAATCTTTCGTATTTATTCCCAACGTCAATAAGAGCTATTCCGGTCGGATATGGCCTTTCACCGAAATACATGTTTCGTGAGGGATGGAAGATTACATTGATAATAATATTTATAATGTCTGCCATATGTACACTGCTTATAAAATATTGGCCGGCGTTTAGCAGTATTTAAGTGTGAATAGTATACAGAGGAAGAAAGATGTCAGTAGTTTCATATATTTTTATTGCTTTTCTAATATGTACTTTATTTGTCTATTATATAGTTCCTGGTAAAACCCAGTGGATAGTTCTTCTGGTGGCCAGTCTGATATTTTATGGTTATGCAGGCTTGGAATATTTGGGACTTGTTATAGTTGAGGCTTTTATTGTATATGCATTTTCTATGAAGATGCAGAAGAGTTTGGATGAACAGGCTGAGCTTACAAAAGATGCTGACAGGAGAGCCGCTAGAAAGATAAAGGCCATTGAAAAATCAAAAAGAAAAAAATATCTTGTCCTGGCACTTGTGGCAGTGATCGGTATTCTTGTGGTGTTCAAGGGTATGGGGTTTGTCATCCAGAATATAAAAAGATTTATACCAATCCAGGGACTTTCAAGTATACCGGATTGGAATATCATAGCACCGATGGGGGTGTCATTTTATTCTTTCATGATGATATCTTATCTTGTCGATATATATAATGGCAGGATATCAGCTCAGAAGATTTTTGTGAAATATCTTACATATGCAATCTATTTCCCTCATGTTACTCAGGGACCTATTGCCAGATATGAGGAAGTTGGACATCAGATCTGGGAGCAGCACAGATTCCATCTCGATACGGTTATGAATGGCGTGTGGCTCATACTCTGGGGAGCAGTCAAGAAGGTGGTCATCGCCGACAGACTTGGCACATTCACTGCAGAGATTTTTGGAAATGTATTTGATTATCGTGGGAGCATATTTTGGTTTGTAGGAATAGTCTATTCGATTCAGATATACTGTGATTTCTCCGGATGCATGGATATGATGCGAGGTGCTTCTGAGTGCTTTGGTATCACTCTTGGAGAGAATTTCAGAAGGCCATATTTCTCACAGACCCTGCCGGAGTTCTGGCGCAGATGGCATATTTCGCTTGGAGCATTTTTCAGAGAGTATGTATTTTATCCTGTATCTACATCGAATCTGTTTCTGAAGATGAACGTCAAGGTTAGAAAGCACCTTGGAAATGCACTCGGCAAGGTTTTTGCGGCAAGTATACCGATTATGTGCGTGTGGGTTCTTACAGGAGTATGGCATGGTGCCAAGTGGAATTATATTGCATGGGGCGTGTATCATGGGATTCTCATATGTATGTCGACGCTTTTTGAACATCCTATCGCAAGACTTACTGCAAAGCTCAAGATAAACACGGAATGTATCAGCTGGAGTGTTTTCCGCATGATCAGGACTTTTATCCTGTGTGTAATAGGACGTTTGATATTTATGGGAGGCGGAATAGGAAGTTCTGTATGGATGATAAAATCAGGAATCATTCATTTCTCGCAGGTATATGATCTGGCTGTGGGATTTGGAATAACAGAGCGGGGCTGGATGGTTATATTGTTTGGAAGTATCCTGCTTCTGGCGGTCTCTGCAGCTCAGGAGATCAGAGAACGGATGGGATTGACAGAGACCATAAGAGGTTGGCTCATGAGGCAGAACCTGTGGCTGAAATGGTGTGTCATGATGGCTGGGGTACTGGTTATCCTTGTGTTTGGAGTGTATGGTTCAGGCACAGGTGTTACATTTATATATGAACAGTTTTAAAGGAGGGTTAGGATATGTCAGGAATAGCAAAGATAGCGGCATCGGTTGCATCGTTTTTTATAGTGATATGTCTGGTCATAAATATGCTTGGACAGCTTGCAAGACCGAAAGCATTTGACTCGGATGTATGGACGTCTTATTACGCAGAAGAGGATAACACGATCAATGCGGTGGTGATTGGATCAAGTGCTATATACAGATACTGGATGCCTACCCGTGCATATGAAGAGCAGGACTTTACTTCGGCTCTTATTGCAACTGCGGGACAGGATATAAGGCTTGTGCCATATGCAATGGAAGAGTCAGTAAAGACACAGAAAGCTGATCTGTTTGTGGTTGAGGTCAGAAGTGCCATTACAAGAGGTGATGTTAAGAAAGTTGGCAAGGCGAAACTAAACTATTTTCTTGAAGTGTTTTCCTCAGGCATGAAACCGTCCATGACTAAGTTCAGGATGATAGATGATCTGTACGATAAGGACTTCAAGGAGAAGGTGAAATTGATGATCCCACTCCTCAAGTATCATGATAATCTGCTCGAATATGATAGAGAATTTCTTGTGGACAGATTAAATAAGACCACAGATGAATTCAAGATGACAAGACAGGTACCAAATATGAGTGCACAGGAGGAGCCTGTTTTTAAACCGGGTAAGAACAGTTATCTGACAGATGAGGTGAAGGGGTACATAGATAACATAGCGGCAAAGGCTGATGAACTTGGTGTTAAGGTATTGTTCCTTTCAACTCCGTATGTGCCAACCAGAAAGCAGGCCGCCATGCAGTTGGAATTGGATGATTATATGGAGAGCCAGGGATATACATATTTTGATATGAATACCTGTTCGGATGAGATTGGCCTTGATTACTCTACTGATTACTTCGACCCGCGGCATACAAATATAGCTGGGGCGCGCAAAGTGACAAGCTATCTGGCAAAATATCTGAAGGATAACTATGGTCTTACCGAACATCTCACTGATGATCAGAAGCAGAACTGGACAGACGCCTGTACGGCATGGAATGCTGAGGAGGAAAAAATTATGGGACAGTGGGAAAAGAGAGTGAAAAAATCAAGCAACTAGGAGATGGAATATGGATACGATATTACATTACATACAGGGGTATGCACAGAGCCAGCCGGATGCGCTGGCAGTGTGTGAACTCAGAAAGAGTCTTACATATGCAGAGTATTGGAGCAGTATAAGAAAAGCGGCTACAGCCCTGCAGAGCATGGGTATAAGCCGTGGTGATCATGTCATGCTCAGGTGCACCCAGAATATTGATTATCTTGTAGTGTTCAGCGCCCTTCAGTATATGAAGGCTCTGGTGGTTCCTATAGAGAAAACGACATCTGCAGAGCGCGCAGTAGAGATCGGCGGCAGAGTTGACGCTTCGTGCCTGATAACAGATAAAGCCGTTGATGGAATTGACTGCATCAGGCTCAAGGATGTCACCGAATGCATGAAGAATTCTGAGGAAGCGGATATGAAGCTTCCAGGAGAGTCAGACAGATCGATGCTGCTCTTTACTACGGGAACAACTGGATCGTCTAAGGGAGTTGTCATGACCCACAGGGGCGATGTGGGAATTGCCGGCAATGTCATCGAAGGGACAGCTATGAAAAAAGGAAATGTGGAGATCATCCCGATGCCGCTCAACCATTCTTTTGGTATTAGAAGATATCAATCTGACATGGTGAACGGAGGTACGGTGTGCTTGATGGATGGAATGGTGTTCATTGGTACTCTATGGAAACTGATTGAGAAATATGGTGCCACATCCATGGCCATATCTCCGGCGTCTCTTGGTATGATATTCCATTTGTCAGATGAGAGGATAGCTGACTATGCCGGTCAGCTTGACTATATACAGATCGGTTCTGCTCCGCTTGCAGAATCAGATAAGGAGAAGCTGCTGAGGCTGCTCCCAGAAACAAGACTTTACAATTTTTATGGTTCATCTGAGGCTGGCTGTGCATGCATACTTGAGTTCAGCGGAAATGGCAACAAGACAGGCTGTATAGGAAGGCCGACGGTGAATTCAGTTGTCAGATTCACAGATGACGATGGCAATGTTGTAGAGAATGGGAGTCCTGAGTCGCCTGCACTTCTTTCCTGGGGTGGATCGATAGTCATGGAGGGATATTACAATGATCCTGAGCTTACAGCTGATACAGTTGTGGATGGGTATGTGAGGACAAAGGATCTTGCCTATCTGGATGAAGATGGTGACTGTATACTTGTAGGCCGGGCAGATGATGTGATAAACTATGGTGGAAGCAAGATATCTCCTGCAGAGATAGAAGACTGCGCACTTGGGTACGAATATATAGATGATGTGGCATATAGTTCTGTGACCGACCCGATCACCGGTGAGCTGCCGGTTATATTGGTGGTTAAGAGGGATGATTATGACGAGGCTGGTTTTGAAAGCTTCCTTGCAGACAGACTGGAAAGTTACAAACTTCCGAGAAAGTATATATATGTTGAGAGTATTCCAAAGACGTTTAAGGGTTCTGTGCTGCGAAAGGAAGTAAGAAAACTTGCAGAGCAGAATATGTAATAAATAGAAGATTACACAAAGGAGAAATGGATTATGAAAGAATTTATCGAGATGCTGAAGAAGATTAAGCCAAATGTTGATTTTGAAAATGAGGAGGCTCTGGTTGATGACGGAATACTGGAGTCACTTGATATCATCTCCATCATTTCAGAGATAGCTGACAAATATGGCGTTGTAATTCCAAGTGATGAGATCATACCAGACAACTTTAACTCAGCAATTGCACTCTATGAGCTTGTGGAGGATCTGAAGTAGGATCTGAAGTGGAATCAGATACATCTGGAACAAAAACCTGTGTATATGGCATATGATGAGATACGTTTTCCGTGTCCTGTGAATAAATGTTATATACACAGGTTTTTTATGCACAGATGTTCATATAATTATTTTTACAAGAAGTAAAATTACCTGTTGACATATAATTAAATATATGTTTAAATGTTCATAGATTCAACGAGGATAATGAAATCCTTGCTGGAACACCAGACCCAAAAGATAGTTTATAACTTTCAAAAATGAATAAGAAAATATGGTGAGAAGGAGATTACTATTATGAAGAAGTACAAGATCGAAGTTGATTGTGCAAACTGCGCAGCAAAGATGGAGGATGCAACAAAGAAGGTTGCAGGTGTTAAGGATGCGGCCGTGGCTTTCATGGCTCAGAAGATGAGTGTTGAGTTCGAGGACGGAGCAGATGAGGCAGAGGTTATGAAGAATGTTCTTAAGGCATGTAAGAAGGTAGAGCCTGACTGTGAGATATTCATGTAATAACAATTGCCATGTGTCAGGGCCTTGCAAAGCAGGTTTGGAAATGTAATGTATTCCTAATCCTGCTTTGTTTCATATATGGGAACAATTTAGTTGCAGCTTGTCTCGTATGTGATGGGAACTGTTATTGGTTTACAGATGATCAGAAATTATATAAGACAGGAGGATGTTATGACAAAGAAACAGAAAAAGGTCCTTATAAGAATCATAGTATCGGCGGTTCTTCTCGTCGCCATGGCTGTCACATTTACGGTGCTTGACAAGACCGGGACGGTGAATCTTGAAAAGCCGTCAGTTATGTGGCGATGCATGGAGATCGTGGCTTACCTGATCCCGTATCTCATCATCGGCTACGATATACTTAAGAAGGCGTTTCTCGGAATCATACACGGAGAGGTATTTGACGAGAATTTCCTTATGGCTATAGCTACGGTTGGCGCCATGGTGCTCGGTGAGTACAAGGAGGCATCAGCGGTTATGCTGTTTTACCAGGTAGGTGAGCTGTTCCAGAGCTACGCGGTTGGCAAGAGCAGAAAGAACATCACAGCACTTATGGATATTCGCCCTGACTATGCGAATATAGAGAAAGACGGTAAGCTTGAGCAGGTAGATCCTGATGACGTTCAGATCGGAACAGTCATAGTCGTACAGCCGGGCGAGAAGGTGCCTATCGATGGTAAGGTTGTGGAGGGGTCATCTTCACTCAACACAAGTGCTCTCACAGGAGAGAGTGTCCCTAGAGAGGTTCATGTGGGGGATGAGATCATCAGTGGATGCGTCAACCTCAACGGACTTATAAAGATCGAGACAACCAAGGAGTTTGGAGAGTCAACCGTATCCAAGATACTTGATCTCGTCGAGAACTCAAGCATGAAGAAATCAAGATCAGAGAACTTCATCACAAGATTTGCAAAGTATTACACCCCGGCTGTATGTATCGCGGCACTTGCACTTGCAGTTCTTCCGCCGTTGGTAAACATAATCATGGGTAATCCTGCTGCATGGTCCAAGTGGATCATCAGAGCCCTGACAACACTTGTTATCAGCTGCCCATGTGCACTGGTAATATCCATCCCACTGAGTTTCTTCGGAGGAATCGGAGGGGCTTCAGCAAAGGGTATTCTGGTCAAGGGATCCAACTATCTTGAGGCTCTTTCATACACAAAGTATGTTGTGTGTGATAAGACAGGAACATTGACAAAGGGTGTGTTCCAGGTTACAGAGATACATCCGGTTTCAGGTATGAGCGAGGCTGATCTTCTTGAGAAGGCAGCACTTGTTGAGAGCTATTCCAACCATCCTATCAGCAAGAGCCTGAAGGAGGCATATGGCAGGGAGATCGATAACAACAGAGTCACGGACGCAAAGGAGATCAGTGGACATGGTGTGTCAGCAGTTGTGGATGGTCATGAGGTCGCAGCGGGAAATGCCAAACTCATGAAGAAGATGAACATAGAGGCAGCCGTTCCTTCGTCAGTTGGAACAGAGATACACGTGGCAGTAGATGGCAGATATGCCGGCTACATCCTGATATCTGATGTTGTAAAGCCAAATGCGAAGGAGGCTATAAGTGGTCTCAAGGCAGCAGGCGTGGAGAAGGTTGTCATGCTCACCGGAGATGCCAGAAAGGTTGCTGACGCAGTGGGAAGAGAACTTGGCGTGGATGAAGTCAGAAGTGAACTCCTTCCGGGTGACAAGGTTGACGAGGTCGAGAAGCTCATAGCAGCCAAGGGCGAAAGGGAAAAGCTTGCATTTGTGGGTGATGGAATAAATGACGCCCCTGTACTTTCAAGAGCAGATATAGGAATTGCGATGGGAGCACTCGGCTCGGATGCAGCTATAGAGGCTGCTGATATAGTCCTCATGGACGATGACCCGGCAAAGATAGCCACAGCCATGAAGATATCCAAGAAGACACTCAGGATAGTTCATCAGAATATCGTGTTTGCACTTGTGATCAAGTTTGCGTGTCTTGCACTTGGAGCTGTTGGTTTTGTCAACATGTGGTGGGCGATATTCGCTGATGTTGGGGTTATGATTCTTGCGGTGTTAAATGCAACAAGAGCGCTCAGTTTCAAAGAATAATGAAGATTGGGAATTGAAACTATCTATATACGATTATTACATGGATGCAGTATCAATTCCCATATATATGAAAGATGAGGAATATGCATGGGAGAAATACATCTGCCTCATTGCCACTGTGACAATGAGGATAAAGTCATAAATTGCATGCCGTCTGTTGAGGATTGCAGCGGAATGGCAGATATATTCAAACAGCTCAGCGATGGCACAAGGCTCAGGATACTTTGGATGCTGTGCCATCTGGAGGAATGTGTCAGCAATATAGCAGCGGTCATGGAGATGAGTGATCCGGCCGTATCGCACCACCTGAAGCAGCTCAAGGGCAGTGGTCTGATCGTGAGCCGCAGAGAGGGCAAGGAGGTGTATTACAAGCTGGCAGATACGGAGACCGCCAGACTTGTCCACAAGGTGTGTGAGGAGATGTTCCAGATAACATGTCCGCTTGAACAATAGAATAATATGACGGATAGATCCCCGCCGGTACTGAACAGATCAGTGCCGGCGGGGATTTTTTTGTGGGGATAATAAGAAAATTTACAGTTCTATGTTGCAAAACAAAATAACAGTTGACATGCACCTGTGCATAGTGTATATATAACATATAAACAGTTGATGTATCAAGTTTTCTGTGAAAACTTGATATGCAGCGCCAGCCCTTGCCGAAGGCACTTATTAATGGGCTGGTGTTCAAAGTTGAGGGAGGTATGTATATGAGGCTTTCTCAGAATTCAGGAGTGCCTATATATCAGCAGATAGCGGACAGTTTCAAGTCGGACATATTGGCTGGCAAGTATGCCCAGGGTGAGTATCTGCCGTCTATCAGAGGACTGGCGCGGGATCTGAAGATAAGTGTTATCACAACCATGAAAGCATATGAGCTGTTAGAACAGGAAGGGCTGGTCACGGCTGAACAGGGCAAGGGCTTTTATGTGAATGCACAGGACAGTGAGATGCTGATAGAGCAGCATCTTCGAAAGGTCGAGGCATCTTTGACGGAGGCCATAGCTGCGGCACGTATTGCGGGTTTGTCGGACGATGAACTAAAGAATATGCTTGATGCCTTGCTTATGGTACAGGATTGACGATCTGACAGGCAGGGAACAAAACAGACAGAGAACAAAGCAGGCAGAGAACAAAGCGGACAGAAAACAAAGCGGACAGTAAATAGGATAAAAGAAAGACATGAAGAGAGTTTAAGGTTTAATGGAGGATTGGATGATGAATTATGACTGCGCTGTAAAAGGGGAGAATATTTCCAAAAAGTTTAAGACATTTACACTGGATATACCTGATTTGAGGGTGCCAAAGGGATTTGCGACAGCACTCATCGGAGAAAATGGAGCGGGAAAGACGACACTTCTCAATATGCTTTCAGGAATAAGGCTTGATTACAAAGGTGAGCTGACTTTCTTTGACAAGTATTCATCGGAGGAGAAGGAGAGAAGGGCGGATGTAAAGAACAGGATAGGCTATACGGGAACAGGCAGATATTACCTTCCACAGTGGACTGTATCTGATGTGGAGGAGATAAGCAGTCTGCTCTTTGACAATTTTGACAGGGACGAGTTCGAAAGATATTGCCGCGAACTTGCGATATTTCCTGATTCCCCGGACGGTGTTGCTCTGAAGAAAAAATGTTCAGCACTCTCTGATGGAACCAGAACCAAGCTGATGCTTGCCGGGGTTATGGCGAGGGATACAGACCTGCTGCTGCTCGATGAGCCGGCATCGCCTCTTGATCCTCTTATGCGAGATAAGCTGTGTCAGATGATCGGCGATTATATAAGCGACGGAGCGGGGGAGAAGAGTGTATTGTTCTCAACACACAATATATCCGATATGGAGAGCATCACTGATTATGCGATCATCATGGAACATGGAAATGTGGTCGAGTGCGGATTTGTGGAGGACCTGAAGGAGAAATACATACTGATAAAGGGAGATGCCCAGGATGCAGAGGCGGCATCAAAAATCCTTTATACCATGACTAAGAATCCTTATGGCTTTGAGGGAATCTGTCTTGCAGAGAATCTGGACAAGCTTGCAGGCATGAATGTGAGCAAGGAGATACCATCGCTGTTTCAGATAAGTGTGGCGGTCATGAAGAATAATACAAAAATGGTATTAAAGTAAAAACAGCTTAGAGTGTTTCACGTATTTATAGGAGCGTAATTATGAGGATGATAAAGGATTACAGAGCCATTACGAATGGAAAATACCGGCTAGTGTGTAATGTGTTGATACCGATCATACTGGGGGTGATACTGGTATTGATCGATATAGGAGTGAGAAAATATTATGTAACAGCGGTCATGCTCGGTGTGGGAGCGGCGCTCATGACTGCGATCGAGGTTATGGCTGATTATTGGGGATTCGGTGCAATATGTGCGAAGGGCTGCCTTGGAATGGATTATCTGAAGACGTCAACAAAGGGGAAAGCCATGTTACGGAATGCGCTTACGGCGGATCTGCTTGTCAGACCGGTGAGGATCGCGATATGCATGGTGATAGTGGCCGTGCCATATGGAATTATGGTGGGTAACCCGGTGAGGCTGCTTTGCCTGTCGATACTGCTCATAGCAGATATTTCCGTGTGGGCGCTGAACATTACCAGATATGTCCAGAATGTTCAGGTCATGAGTCTGTTGGCCATGCTGTCATCAGGAGCATCGGGAGCTGCGGTTATATATATAACGGTATCTTCGGGAGTGCAGATGTTTACATGGCTCATAGTTACAGCACTGGCGGTATTGCTGCCGGTTGGAATATATGTGACGCGCAGACATATGTACCGCAAGGTTGAGGCGTCTTATCTGGATATAGATTAACAGATTGTTGTTCAAGACCGGAAACGGCTTAGACTATCCGCCCCGCCTGCCGGCGGGAGGAATGATATATATTAGACAAGGAGGATTAAGGGATGAAAGATTTGATACTTGGTTTTAAACTTCTCAGATATGGATATAAGTTAAAGACAAATGTGATGATGCTTATTTTGTTCACTGCAATAGGGTTTGCGGTCGAACTGTCATCACATGGAACGAATATGCTGGGTGGTTTCTACTTTATGCTTACTGGAATGTTTGCCTACCAGATGATAATATATATGAATGCATCGGATTATGTGCAGTCAAGCGCGATGAAGAGAAAGCTGGAAGTGGGAATGCCTGTGATCGTCAGCACAGTTGTGTATCTTGTGCTGTTCACAATACTTGTTGCGGAGAAATATATACTTATCAGGATGTACCCGGATAATACAGAAAATTATCAGGATACATTGTTTATAATCATATTTATATTGTTCGGAGCTATGATATTCTGCGGTGTATGTTACAAATATTTTGTGGCAAGCTTTATTGTGTTTATGTTGGTGATAATAACCTGCATGTCGACAATCAGTTCCTGGCTGTGTCACCATCATATATCAGAGGTTATAAGCCTTGGGCTTGTAAAACTTGCTGTCCTTGGATATGCGGCCATCCTTTTGTGTGGTGTTATAGAGTATTTGATCAGTTCACTTCTCTACAGAAAACAGTTGTCAGAGATCGCAATGAGCGGACTCAGCAAGAGCATGAAGTAAATGAAAATACAACTAAACTTAATAAAATAGACGGAACAGAGCCGGTTGCGGATTGTGCAGGATTGCCGAAGAGAGGGCGGTCACAGCAGAAGATTTGTAACCGGCTCTATTGCTATTATCAGGTGAGTGGAATATAATATTTAAGAATGTGTGTGCTGGAAAAATCCGGCAGCTGCGCATAAGAGTAATGTATAAAATGCAGAATCATAACGACAAACACTGATAAGTCAGCATATGAATTTGAAAAGAAAGATAAAAGAAAGATAAAAGAAAGATAAAAGAAAGATATAAGGAAGTTATATGGTACAGAACATATTGTTTGATCTGGATGAGACACTGCTGGACTTCAAGCGCAGTGAGAGCAGAGCGCTCTCCAATATGCTTAGGCATATAGGGGTGGAGCCTACAGAAAAGGTCATATCCAGATACAGCGAGATCAACAAATCGAGATGGAAGCTGCTTGAACAGGGGCTGCTCACAAGGCAGCAGGTTAAGGAGAGCAGATACGAGATACTTTTTGCAGAGCTGGGAGTTGACTACTCTGCTGCAGAGGCGACAGCCTACTATGAGGATCAGCTCAGCCAGAAGGGATTTGTATTCCCTGATACGATAAAGCTGCTTGATACTTTGTATGGACGATACAAGCTGTACATTGTGTCAAATAGCGGAGCATACGTACAGACTGGAAGAATGGCAGACTGCGGTATAGTAAAATATTTTGAGGATATATTTATATCTGAGGATGCCGGAGCCGAGAAGCCGTCCAAAGAATTCTTTGACTATTGCTTTGGCAGGAGACCGGAGATAAAGACAGATGAGTCGGTGATCATAGGAGACAGTCTGACATCAGATATACAGGGCGGGATAAATGCCGGGATAAGGACGATATGGTTCAATCCGGACGATCTGCAAGCGGCGGATATACATCCGGACTATGAGGTGAAAACACTTATGGAGATACCGGCGCTGCTTGAAGAGCTGTAAGCAAAAAAGCAAAATTATTTACCGGGTCCGGATACAGATGAGACCGGATATAAATGAGTCCAGATTGAAATAAACAGGAATAGACAAATATATAGAGGTAGTACATGAAGATAAGAGATTTGATCACACAGGATAAGGCGACACTCTCATTTGAGGTGTTCCCGCCAAAGAAAGATACTGACTTTGCGGATGTTGAGGTTGCCGCACTTGGCATAGCGGCGCTAAAGCCTGACTATATGAGCGTAACCTACGGCGCTGGCGGAAGTACAAAGGGCCACACCATACAGCTTGCCCAGGAGATCCAGGAGAAGTACGATGTGCCGACTATAGCACATCTCACATGCGTGTGCGCCAGCAGAGACGGAATAAAGAATGCGCTTGTGGAGATGAAGAGCGCAGGGATAGAGAATATACTTGCCCTTCGCGGAGATATACCGAAGAACTATGATGGACAGGTGTTTACTGAGTTTTCGCATGCGTCCGAGCTGGTGGAGCTCATCAAGGAGTCGGGTGACTTCTGTGTGGGCGGTGCCTGCTATCCTGAGGTACATCCGGATTCTGCAAATAAGCATGATGACATAGCCGGGCTTAAGAAGAAGGTCGATGCCGGATGCGATTACCTGACTACACAGATGTTCTTTGATAACAACATTTTCTTTAATTTTATGTACAGAATCAGAGAGGCGGGAATAAACGTCCCGATCATACCGGGAATCATGCCGATCACAAAGCGTGTCCAGGTCAGAAATGCGGTGAAGCTTTCAGGCTGTAACGTGCCGGAGAGATTCAAGAGCATAGTCGATGCATTTGGCGATACTGAGGCTGCGATGAGGCAGGCGGGAATCGCATATGCCACAGACCAGATCATAGATCTCATGGCAAATGGAGTGAAGCATATACATGTGTATTCCATGAATAAGCCTGAGGTTGCGGCAGGAATACAGAAGAATCTCAGTGAGATACTTAAAGTCTGATAATATACAGATGTATATCAAATAAAAGAAAGAAGGAATAAAAAATGACACTCGAAGTTTTACAGAAGGACATGATAGCAGCAATGAAGGCAAGAGATAAGGAGAGAAAGGACAGTATATCATCTCTCGTATCAGCAGTTAAGAAGGTTGGAATCGACAACGGCTGCAGAGACAATATACCGGAGGATATAGTTGACAGCGTTATCCTCAAGGAGATCAAGTCTGTGAAGGAGCAGATCGACACATGTCCTGCAGACAGAACAGATCTGCTTGAGCAGTACAAGGCAAGATATGATGTGTTCAACGAGTATGCGCCAAAGCTTTTGTCAGAGGATGAGGTTAGAGAGATACTCACCACAAAGTTTGCTGATGTGATCGCAACCAAGAACAAGGGACAGATCATGAAGACAGTAATGGCAGAGCTCAAGGGCAAGGCTGACGGCAAGGTTATCAATCAGGTTGTTGCAGAGCTTTGCAAATAATAGTTTCTGAAAGAAATCAAATCTGCGAATTAGTGGACTGAATTAGTGGAGAAAAATATGAAGTTTGTAGGAATTGAGAAGAAGGAACAGGGCAAGTTCATCACAAGGTATGATGTGAAGTATGAGACAGTAGATGGCATACTGAAAAATTATGAGATGATAAGCAGAAACGGCGATATCACAGATTTTGAGGGACTTCACGGCAAGGCTGCGGATGCAGTTGTCATCATAGCCACAGATGAGAATGATGAGAAGATCCTGATAGACAGAGAATACAGACTGGCTCCTGGCGAGTGGGTATACAATTTCCCTGCCGGACTGATAGATCCGGGCGAGACACCTGAGGTCAGCGCAAAGCGTGAACTCATGGAGGAGACGGGACTTGAGCTGTACGAGATCACAGATACAATAGGTACAAGCTACAGCGCTGTCGGATTTTCAAATGAGACAAATATGTGCGTGGTGGGCAAGGCGAGAGGCGAGTTTAAGCCGAGCACATCAACTTTGGAAGAGATCACACCTGGCTGGTACACCAAGGCTGAGGTCAGAGAGCTGCTTAAGACTGAGAAGTTCGCAGCCAGAACCCAGGCGTTCTGTTATGTGTGGAGCAGGAAGTAGAAGGAGTATGTGTATGGAGAAATTACCAGGAAAGGGTATGGTTACGGTGTCATCCGTCATCATGCTCATATGGGGACTTGTAAATGCAGGATATTATGATATAGCGAAGCTCGTGCTTGCTGATGATCCATCATCTAAGGCTGTTGCGTGCGGTGTTGTGGTTGGAATTGCATCACTTGCAGCGGTCATAGGCGGAATATTTGGAATAGCTGGAAGCAACAAGGTGGCAAAGGCATCTGCGATAGTTGTGTGGGCAGCATTTTTGCTCATATTTGCCATTGTGAGTGGAATAGTAGCACTTGTGGCAGGAGACAGCAAGGTTATTGGAGTTGTCATGATGATAGTTGGGATCATTGTTCCATTTATCATGTTCATGGGAGCATCAAAGAACAGAGCAAAGTAATTTATGAGAAGTAACAGTTATAGGTTTTTTCAGAACAGAGATTGTAAATTTTTCCCATGCCATGATGTACAGGATGAAGATGATTTTAACTGTCTGTTCTGTTATTGCCCTTTATATCTCGATGACAACTGTATAGGATCCCCGGAATATATCATAACAGGGCGGGGACAGCGGATAAAGGACTGCAGCTCGTGCCTGGTGGTTCACAGTCCGGAGATGTACGATAAAGTAATCGCACATCTGTGCAGACAGGACGAAATCCTGTGTGTGGATCTGCGCAAAATGAAAAGCCCGTTGATGGACAGACTTTTTCAGATCACTCACATAAATGATATGGATGAGGATATGCGCGCGGAACATAGACTGGTGGCTGACCGGGTGGTAGATAGGATCATGACTGGATCCTTGTCAAAAGTTTTGAATCCCATGGAAGTGTCTGTTCTGCTGCAGCCATTTGCGGGGGAATGTGTCCACAAAGGATACCTGGAATTTGGAAATAAAAAGATAGAGTGCAATATACTTGAACAGATTGACATAGCCGGTGTTGAAAAAGGTTACTTGTATGCATTTCATGCGCCGGATGTTGACCTGGAGAGTGCAGGGTCGGTTCTTGAGCAGTATTACATGGAGGCATTTCAGGTGGCATGTATGGATGTCATAAGAGGGTGGCTACAGGGATATCTTGAGAGAAAGAACAGTGTATATGAGAAGAAGTATTGCAGTCCATCATTCGGCCCGGGATATTATGGAATGGGCATGGATGCTGTACCTGAGCTGCTTGGACTTATGGATGCATCACAGGCAGGCGTGTCATGGAACGGAGAATGCATGTCGCCGAAGATGAGTCTTGTTGGAACATATCTGATCGCGGGTGAAGATGTGTTTGAGATAGATTCTGATTGCAGAGACTGTATTGGACATAGCGGTGGCTGCGAATTCTGTATAAAGCACTGAATTTATACCAAGTAGGAGCAGGAGTGTTCTGCTCCTACTTAGAATTATAGTTATTAGTCCAAATCGAAACTAAAGACCGCTTTGTCGAAATTGCGGTTCTTTAAATCTTCATCTGAAATGATCCAAAAGATATTCCATAGACAACCAACGTTGTAACCATATTGAAACAGCAGATGAGTTTTTGCGTTTACATCCGGAATATTACCACCCGTAGGATAACCGAATAATTTGTTTCCGTCATACGAAAGATATTCGATATCATAATCTGGAGCAACTTCTTCAAGACGGTCAAATAGGTCACAGTCAAGCACATCTCCCAGTGGCTGATAATCTGTGGTGAGTTCAAACTCGACAGCCTTTTCCTCAAAAGTTTCTGTAAAATACTTTGAATAATATGGAACAGGCGGCTCAGTTCTCTTTAAATTTGACAGGTCGCCGTTGTACCAGATCACCTTGTGATAAGCCGAATTTTCGGGGTCGTCAGCAACGCTTTCAACCCATTTGTTGGTCTGGTGAATTGAGTCGATTTCTCCGCTCCAGAAAAAATATAAAATACCCGTGTGCGGAAGCTTGTTTTCAATATCCAAGTCGGCAATGTCTGCAAGATTGATTTGAGCAACAAGCTGCATTGCTGATTTTTCGTACCGCTCGGTGTCATCTCCGCGCTTGCAGGAATAGCCCGACATTGTGGGATATGGAATTTCGGGCGGAAGATCGGGAAAGCCACCGATTTTACTTGTGCCTTTTGCAATTACATTTTCCACATCCTTCACACACATTTTAATAGTATTTTTTCGGTAGTCTTTAATACTGTCTGCAATATCAGTGTGTCCTTCTTTAATAAGGAATTCAATCAAATCCATTTCGTGCATTTTCATTTTATACCCCCTAATCCCTATTTGTTAAAGTCAACACATCCATTATATCTCGTATCGCCTAACTTGCATACACATTTAATGGCTACCCTACCTTTGGGATTCCCGCGCCAGAAATACCAGACTGACGGTAAGCGTCACCGCCTCGGTCACAGGTGCAGCAAACCACAAGCTGTTGCCACCAATCAAAACTGGGAACGTCAGTATACACACACTGCTGAGTATGATGTTTCGGAGCAGTGATATACACAGCGACTGCCCGGATTTCAGTATGGCCTGAAGATAGTAGGAGGTCATCAGGTTGATCCCAAATGGCACAAATGCAAAGAAGTACGCTCTGACACCAAGATCGGCAATGACTCCAAGGCATTCATTCATATCTATAAACACACTGCAGAGCATCCTTGGAAAAAGTATTCCAAGAAGTGAGAACAGCGCACCCATGATCAGGATGGTTGTGTAAGCCATTCTTTTTATGGTGTTTATTCTGCCTATGTTATTTGCTCCGTAGTTGGTCGAGATCACAGGCTGCACGGACTGACCAACTCCTGTGAACAGAGAATTGAACAGGATGACGCAGTTGGAGATGACGCTGTATATGGACAGGGCATTCTCACCGCAGTACTTCAATATCTGTATGTTAAACAGCAGCACTATAAATCCATTTGCAAATTCATTGAAAAAGCTCGGGATACCGGCTGTCACGATATTCTTCATGCTGTTCAGGATCCTGTGTGGCATTATGAAACGCAGCTCATTCTTCTTGCTGAGGAAATGTGATGAGGCGACAAGTACCTGGATCAGCATACCGATTACAGAGGCAAGTGCGGCTCCGCCGATTCCCTGCTTCAGCGGGAATACCAGTACAATGTCCATCACGATATTGAACACTCCACCCAGCAGGACGCCTGCCATGGCGCGGTTCGGGTCATTGTCAGCCCTCACAAATATAGCTATGAAGTTGGAAAATACTGCAACCGGCAGGAACATATTTATATAGTGCATGTATGACATGGCATATGGGTATAGAGTGGCATTTGCACCCATGAGCCTCAGCAGTGATGGCATGCATGTTATGTACAGTATCCACAGCAGCGCGGTGATGGCTGCGATCATCATGAATGACACAGTGAAGTAGCGGTTAGATTTCACCGTGTTGCCACTTCCTCTGTGCACGCTCATCTGTACCGAGCCACCTACGCCAAAGAGAATCCCGGTTGACATAAGTATGCACAGCAGTGGCGTTGTGATGGAAAGTGCCGCCAGGGCATCAGCTCCAACACCTTTGCCAATGACGATGGCATCAGTCAGGGTGTATATGGACATGACCATGGCACTTCCAAGGGAAGGAATGAGGAATTTGAAGTAAAGCTTTCTCAGATCGTCTTTTAACAGATTCATTTGTAAATCTCCTTAACAAAAATAGTTTATAATTGAGAATCATTGAAAATCGGAAAGACACATGATCGCGGGGACACATTAACCTGCCAGCCGCATAAAAAAAGAGCCAGATAAGATAAAGTATCTTATCTGGCTCATGAAAATTCTGATATATTTTTATCGCGATTCATGTTCCATCCGGGAATCCTGCATCTGCAGAACACCTTGCAAGGTATATTAATATTCAACATACCGTCCGACTTGTGTTATTATAACAGGAGGCATAAAAATGTCAAGGATTAATAAGGGGGTATTATGGAGTATAGAGTGACAGATGCAAATGATATAGATATGCTGATGGATGTCAGATTGTCCATGCTTAGGATAGTCAATGATCTTCCTGCTGATTACATATTTGATGATGGATTGGTGGTGAGCAGCAGAAGGTATTTTCTTGAGGGTGATCAGACAACAGTTGTAGCTGTCGATGACGGAAGATGTGTGGCGTGTGCCAGTATGTCTTATATTGAAATAATGCCAACATTTTCTCACTCATCAGGAAAGAGAGCACATCTCATGAATGTATATACAGAAGAGCACTATCGGAGAAGAGGAATCGCCAGGCATCTTGTGAATATGCTTATAGAGGACGCGTGTGTACATGGTGCCACGGAGATAAGCCTTGATGCCACGGAAAGCGGTAGACCGCTGTATGAATCAGTGGGATTTAAGGCATCTGAGGAGTGCATGGTTATAGATATACAGCAATTATGATGCTTTTGATAATAGACAGTTTACATACATATATTTACGGAGACAGACATAGCTATGGAGGTAAGAGATAGCATAGAAAAAAGACGCAGTATTAGAAAGTTTAAAGATATCCCAGTGGAGCCGGCGATTATAAGACAGCTTATCGAGGTGCGGTGATCCAGAACCTGTTGCAGAGAATCCGGAGATGCGGCCTGGAAAGAAAATGGATGAAGTGCTGGAATACAGATAATTACAACAAGGAGGACGTACAGCCATGTCACTGGAAAAGGCAGAAAAGTTTCTTGAAGATAAAGGATATGGAGACAGGATCATACTTATGGACGCTCCGACGGCAACTGTTGCCATGGCGGCGGAGGCGCTTGGAGTTGAGCCGGGCATGATCGCTAAGACCATGGCGTTCATACAGGATGACAAGATAGTACTCATACTCACCGAGGGCACAGCCAGAGTTGACAATAGGAAATATAGAGACAGATTCCACGTCAAGGCGAAGATGGTGCCATTTGATAGCGTGGAGGAGCTTGTCGGACATGCACCGGGCGGAGTGTGTCCATTTGGCATAAATCCGGGGATAGATGTATACCTTGATGAGAGCCTCAAGAGATACGAGAGGGTTTTCCCTGCGGCGGGCAATGACCACAGTGCAGTGAATCTCACCATCTCTGAGCTTGAGGATGCATCTGGGGCTGCCGGCTGGGTTGATGTGTGCAAGGAGCCGGAGAAGTAAGCTGTTAATCAGGTTAATATGAGTCTGCGGATGGTGCTTATTATACGAATTAAGTATTTGGAAAAGGGAGAATGGGTGTATGGACATAACGATGCTTGGAACAGGAAGTGCACTTGTGACAGAGTGTTATAATACATGCTTTGTGCTGTCAGATGGAGATGAACATTTTCTAGTGGACGGCGGCGGTGGTAACGGCATACTGTCACAGCTTAAGAAAGCGGGTTTTAACTGGCAGGACATGAGGACAATATTTGTGACGCATAAACATGTAGATCATATACTCGGCGCGGTGTGGATGATCCGCATGATATGCCAGCATATGAAAAAAGGTTCGTATGAAGGCGAAGCCGTTATATACGGACATGACGAGGTCATCGCTTTACTTAGGAAGATGGCAATGCAACTTCTTAATAAGAAGGAGACAGTATATATTGGTGACAGACTTCATCTGGTTGAGGTGAATGACGGCGATACGAAAGAGATAATGGGCAGAAACGTCACATTTTTTGATACTGGTTCAACTAAGACAAAGCAATTTGGATTCTGTATGGATATGGGTGATGGCGCGAAAATTACGTGCTGCGGAGACGAGCCTTACAATGATTGTGAGGAGAAGTATGCGAGAGGCAGCAAATGGCTGCTCCATGAGGCGTTCTGCCTGTATTCCGAGGCGGATATATTTGATCCATACGAGAAACATCACTCAACAGTCAAGGATGCCTGTGAACTTGCAGAAAAGCTTGAAGTTCAGAATCTGTTGCTATATCATACAGAGGATAAAAATATAACACATAGAAAAGAATTGTACGTGGCAGAGGGCAAAAGGTATTACAGCGGCAACCTGCATGTGCCAGATGATTTGGAGAAAATAAGACTTTAGAGATGGGCAGGAAAGAATATAGTCAAAATCTGAGAGAAATTAGAAGATTAATGACTTTCTTGAACGATAGAATTGTTTGAAAATTCAGGCAACTAGAAAAGAATTTGCTAAAGATAGGTGATAAAAAGGAGAGATCGAAATGTACAATCCAATAAAAGAACTGACTAAGCGGGAATGGCTTATCTGGCTGTGTTCCCTCATTATAGTGCTGGTATCGAATCTTCTCACTGCAGATCTGGATATCCTCACACTGGCGGCGGCACTCATAGGTGTGACATCACTTATATTTGCGGCAAAAGGAAATGTGTGGGCGCAGATATTGATGGTCGTATTCAGCATATTATACGGTATAATATCATTCAGGTTCCGCTACTGGGGTGAGATGATAACCTACCTCGGGATGACGATGCCGATGGCGGTGTGGTCCGCCATAACGTGGTTCAAGAATCCATCGGAGGGCAACAGCAGTGAGGTTGCCATACAGAAACTGACAAGAAGACATGTGATATGGCTCACTGTCAGCACGGTGCTTGTAACGGTTGTATTCTACTATATACTGATGCTGCTTGATACACCGAACATAGTGTTCAGTACCATATCAATCGTCACAAGCTTCCTTGCAGCGGCTCTCACCATGCTCAGATCGTCATATTACGCTGTTGGATATGCAGCAAATGATGTGATCCTGATAGTATTGTGGGTTCTCGCGTCACTTGAGAATCCGGCATATATTCCTGTAGTTGTAAACTTCGTCATATTCTTTGCGAATGATATGTATGGCTTTGTGAGCTGGAAAAAGAGGGAAGTGAGGCAGGCTGTGGATTTGTAGGAGATAATTGTAATATCACACTGAACTGCTTTATATGTTCACAGTGAGCAGGCAGACAGAATGATAAAAGAATAAATAGAATATAAGTGAAATCTTATCATAATAGGAGGACGCACAGATGAATATCAACATAAGAGAGTACACGACAGAAGATGCGGTCGCTGCGTCAGAAATTTGGAACCAGGTTGTTGATGACGGAGTGGCATTTCCACAGGAGGAAGACCTGACACCGGGATCAGGCGATGCATTTTTCAAAGAGCAGACATATACCGGTATTGCCGAGAACACAGAGAATGGTGAGGTGGTAGGACTCTACATACTTCATCCGAACAACGTGGGAAGATGCGGACATATATGTAACGCCAGCTATGCCGTGAGACGCGACGTCCGTGGCGGGCACATAGGAGAAAAGCTTGTGCTTGACTGTATCTCCATGGCAAAGAAGAAAGGCTTTGGAGTGCTCCAGTTCAATGCCGTAGTAGCATCAAATGTACATGCACTCCATCTGTACAAGAGGATTGGATTTACTCCGCTGGGAGTCATACCAGGAGGATTTAGAATGCCTGACGGACATTATGAAGACATAATTCCTCATTACTATGATCTCAGAAAATAGACAGATAATAATTGACAGGGGAGAAAACACCGTAAATATATTAAAAATTATGTTGATGTCACAGAAAGGCAGCGGTATACTTGTTGTCAGAGAATTGGATAGTATATGGGGAGCTGGCGAGTTAGCCGGCTGAGAGGAGGCTGAACGCTTCGACCCACAACCTGATGCGGATAATGCCGCCGTAGGGATACGTTTGATACATACATAATGATGTAAGAAAGAAGAGACGCATTCCCTCGTCTCTTCTTTCTTTTTTCATAAGGAGGGACCCACGTAAGTGGGAGGATTCTTTGTGAAGTACGCAGACGCCGCGCGAAGCGCCTTTCATGCGTCTGCTCCTTTATAAGGGGAAATCCACGTAAGAGGGATATTCCTAAAGTGGCTGATTGGGGGCACCACCTTCCGCCACTATAAAAGTGTAAGATAAACAAATATTAGATCTGGCACAGATTTATAAAGCCGGATCAGATTGGAGGAACAGATGAGAAATTACACAACACAGATGGACGCTGCAAGAAAAGGTATAGTGACACCTGAGATCGAGAAGGTTGCAGAGAAAGAGCATATGTCCACTGAGGCGCTGATGAAACTGGTAGGAGAGGGCAAGGTTGCAATACCAGCCAACAAAAAGCACACATGCTTAAACCCAGAGGGAGTTGGAAGCATGCTGAGGACCAAGATCAATGTCAACCTTGGCGTGTCAAGAGACTGCAAGGATTATGGTATCGAGATGCAGAAGGTTATGAGTGCTGTCGAGATGGGAGCGGAGGCGATCATGGATCTGTCAAGCCACGGCAATACACAGCCGTTCAGACAGAAGCTCACTTCAGAGTGTCCGGCTATGATAGGAACTGTGCCGGTATATGACAGTGTTATTCATTATCAGAGAGATCTCGCAACTCTTACTGCACAGGATTTCATAGATGTGGTTCGTCTTCATGCGGAGGATGGAGTTGATTTTGTGACTCTCCACTGCGGAATAACAAGAAAGACGATCGAACAGATCAAGAAACATAAGAGAAAGATGAATATAGTAAGCCGTGGAGGAAGTCTCGTATTTGCATGGATGACCATGACTGGTAACGAGAATCCGTTCTACGAGTATTTTGACCAGATCCTTGATATATGCGAGGAATACGATGTGACAGTATCACTTGGAGATGCATGTCGTCCGGGATGTCTTGCGGATGCAACGGATGTATGTCAGATAGAGGAGCTTGTAAGACTTGGAGAGCTGACAAAGCGCGCGTGGGATCATAATGTACAGGTTATGGTTGAGGGCCCTGGTCATGTGCCACTCAATCAGATCGCAGCCAACATGGAAGTTCAGAAGACACTCTGTATGGGTGCACCATTCTACGTACTTGGACCCCTTGTCACAGATATAGCACCGGGATACGATCATATCACAAGTGCCATAGGCGGAGCGGTCGCAGCCATGAATGGCGCAGCATTCCTCTGTTACGTCACACCAGCAGAGCACCTTGCCCTGCCAAATGTTGACGATGTCAAGCAGGGAATCGTCGCATCCAAGATAGCAGCCCATGCGGCAGATATAGCAAAGGGGATACCTGGAGCGAGGGATATAGATGACAAGATGGCGGATGCGAGACGTGTTCTTGACTGGGATGCACAGTTTGCATGTGCCATAGATCCTGAGACCGCAAAGGAGATCAGGGACAGCAGAAAGCCTGATGACGAGTACAGCGATACATGCAGTATGTGCGGTAAGTTCTGTGCAGTGAGATCCATGAACAAGGCGCTGTCAGGGGAATACATAGATATACTGTAATTACCAAGAAACTTAAAATATAAAAAGATCCGGCAGTATATGTCCATCTCGGCATGTACTGCCCGTTTTATATGCATAACATGATAGAAAATATATGGGAATAAGTACAAAAAAACGGGTGTTCAGCCGAAGATGTTTACTATTTTGCCTATTGTAATGCCGGGTGAACGAGTTTAGAATAAAACCGAAAACAGGAGTAAATTATAGAAAAGAAGGGAAAAAAGTGAACAAAGATCTTACTGTGGGAAGGCCTGAATCCGTGCTTTGGAGGTTCTGCCTGCCACTTTTCGGAAGTGTGATATTTCAGCAGCTCTATAACATAGCGGACAGCTTTGTGGCGGGGCAGTTCATAGGAGAAAATGCTCTGGCGGCGGTCGGCAACAGCTATGAGATAACACTTATCTTCATAGCATTTGCATTTGGATGCAATATAGGCTGTTCGGTCATAGTATCCCAGCTGTTCGGGGCAAAGAAATACAGCGAGATGAAGACCGCGGTCTGGACTACACTCATAGCAAGCGCGGTACTTGTGGCGGTTCTCATGCTGGTTGGATTCCTGCTTGGAGAGAGACTGCTGGCACTTATTGATACCCCGGATGAGCTGATGAGAGATTCGCTTACTTATCTGAACATATACATATTGGGCGTGCCATTTTTGTTCTTCTACAACATAGCGACAGGAATATTCTCCGCGCTGGGCGACTCGAGAACACCGTTCATATTTCTTGCCATCTCATCGGTGTCCAACATAGCTGTTGATATACTGTTTGTAAAGACATTTGAGATGGGGGTAAATGGAGTTGCGTGGGCTACATTCATCTGTCAGGGCGTGAGCGCTGTACTTGCGATAATAGTTGTGTTCAGACGTCTGGCGGCAGTTCGCATTGAGGGGAAGGTCCGTGTATTTTCAGGAAGCATGCTGGGCAAGATAGCAGTCATAGCCATACCGAGCATACTTCAGCAGAGCTTTATCTCAGTTGGAAATATAATTATTCAGAGCGTCATCAATGGATTTGGAGCCTCTGTCATAGCGGGATATGCGGCGGCTGTAAAGCTCAACAATCTCGTTATAACGTCATTTACAACACTTGGAAATGGAATATCCAACTATACCGCACAGAATCTTGGCGCGGGTAAGATCGACAGGATAGGACAGGGACTTAAATCTGGAATAAAACTCATATGGGGACTATGCATACCATTTGCGGTTTTGTTCTTCTTCTTTGGCCGTTATGGCATGTATCCATTTATGGAGAACAGGACAGGACTTGCCCTTGACACGGGAGTCACGTATCTCAGGATACTGGCGCCGTTCTACTTTGTAGTATCGGCAAAACTTGTAGCGGATGGAATACTAAGGGGAACAGGCATGATGGGCAGATTCATGACATCGACATTTACAGATCTGATACTCAGGGTGGTGCTGGCGATAGTGCTGTCAAGAGTTATAGGTTCCGCCACAGGAATATGGCTGGCCTGGCCGATAGGCTGGACTATAGCAACAGTCATGTCATTGGTGTTCTGTGTAAATGGAATAAAAAAACTTAAGAACAGGAGAGAGTATGAAGTCGGATAGAAATAAAAAAATATGGGGAGCTGTATTTGCAGTTCTGGGGATATTGGGAGCGATATTGTTTGTGCTACCTGTGACACGTGGAAGCAGGATTAATATAGGTACTATGCTGGGAGTTGCTGTGTTTGGAGCGGCCGCTTTGTATGGATTCTTTAAGCGGAGGATAGATAGTGTCATTAAAAACTGGTGGGAGAAAAAGGCGGGCAGGGTGTGCCTGACTATTATTATGGTGATCGCTATAGGTGTGCTGGCTCTCGCTGCAGTCATAACTGGAAATATGGTATATGCGGCAAATGTAAAACCGATGCAGGATGCGACCGTTGTGGTACTGGGCTGTGCAGTCAGGGACGGCGGTCCTAGCCTGATGCTCAGAGAGAGACTTGAAGCTGCAAAAAAATATCTTGATGATAATCCTCAGGCGGTATGTGTAGTTTCAGGCGGTCAGGGCGCTGATGAAAGTATATCAGAGGCCCAGTGCATGTATGAGTATCTCACAGAGCACGGAATAGATGCTTCCAGAATATATATGGAAGATAAGTCAACCTCCACAAGGGAGAATATAAAGTTTTCAGCTGAGGTCATATCGCAGAACGGCCTTCCAGAGAAGATGAATATAGTGACAAATGAGTTCCATGAGTACAGGGCGAGAAAGATAGCAGAAAAGCAGGGGATAGACAGCGGTTCCATATCCGGAGGTACAGCGTGGTGGCTCCTTCCAACATACTATGTCAGGGAGATGACGGGTATACTGTATGAGTGGATCAGTGGCTGACGAGTGGACGGACATGATGTGTGACGGGCAAGGCCGACATTAAAGTGCTGACAGGTGTACAATCGGTGATATTTGGTTGAAATGCACAGATAACCTTGAAAAAGCCTTGTAATATTTCTTGAAAAATGCATGTAAAAACTTACTTCTAATTGAAAGAAATTATGTTATAATGACTCTGTATGATACAAGTACAGTATCTGATTAAAAGGAGAACGAGATGAACAAATTAGAACTTCAGAAAAAAGCTGTAGAAGTTCGCAAGGGCATTGTTACAGGTGTATACAATGCAAAGAGCGGACATCCAGGCGGCTCATTATCAGCAGCAGACCTGTTTACTTATCTTTATTTCGAGGAGATGAATGTGGATCCTAAGAATCCTGAGGACGAGAATCGTGACAGATTTGTGCTCTCAAAGGGACACACAGCTCCGGGCTACTACGCAGCACTTGCGTTAAAAGGCTTTTTCCCAATAGAAGACTTAAAGACACTCAGACATGTTGGATCT
>URJI01000010.1 GCA_900548215.1 uncultured Coprococcus sp.
CCATCATAAGTGCAAATCCCACCGCAGCACCTATAGTTCCTATATTTGTGTGCTCTCCCGCCTGAGACTCTGGAATCAGCTCCTCTATAACCACATAGAACATCGCCCCGGCCGCAAACGCAAGAAAATATGGGAGAAGCGGTGTCACCTGTGCCGCAAGGAGCGCAGTAAAGAAGCCCCCTACAGGTTCAACGGCACCTGACAGTGTTCCATAGAGAAATGCCCTTTTCCTGCTCATGCCCTCCCCGACAAGAGGCATAGACACGATGGCACCCTCCGGAAAATTCTGTATTGCAATTCCTATAGACAGAGCTAACGCACCGGTGATAGACACTCCCATATTGCCCATTGCTGCGCCGGCATACACCACTCCAACTGCCATTCCCTCTGGAATATTATGAAGTGTAACCGCAAATATCATCATGGTCGTCTTCTGTAATCCAGATTTCACGCCCTCTGGTTTGTCACTCTCAAGATGAAGATGCGGAATCACCGTATCAAGAACCAGCAAAAACACAATTCCAAGTGCAAACCCCACAAGAGCCGGCATCCATACTATCTTCCCCTGATCCTTTGCCATATCTATAGAAGGTATGAGCAGTGACCATATGGATGCAGCTATCATGACACCAGCCGCAAATCCAAGGAGTGCCTTTTCAACAAATGGAGAAATTTTATCCTTCATCAAAAACACCATAGCCGCCCCCAGTGTCGTTCCTACAAATGGTATAAACAACGTAACAAATTCCGACATTTCCTACCTCTCTTTCCATCGACGCAACATCATGCTATCATCAATAGCCTCTTTTTTGATATCTTATCTGCTCTCGGTGCCTGACCCCCTTTTCCCAGAGCCTACTTTTCTCGGTGCCTGACCCCTTTTTTATAATATTCAAGATTCAAATTGCGTCTACAATTTAATTTACAAAATTCTCTTTGTCAACACAAATCCACACACTTGATAGAAGTTATCAACAAATGTCTGTAATTTATCAAAAAAACAGGCTTCTTACCCACATTTTCAAATTCTCTCCACATGCTTTAATTTGTAATTCAGCAATATTAAGTGCTATACTATGACAAATCATGCTATAATACGATTGACTATGCCAAATGGGATATATCAGCATACAGATGGAGATAACTAAGAATAAAAAAATAATAATCTCTAATTTTATATTTGACATAATCGTATATAGAAAGCATAATAATTTAAGCATTTGGATAAAAAGCGCACTGGATGTGCACGATCAAAATATATATATTCCAAGGGGAAAAAGATATGAACAAAAATTTACATTTTACAACTTTGCTGGATATCCTTGATCAGCAGGGGCTCATAACTGAATATTCGGAGGAATGCAAAAACATCACTCCTGCACATATAACAATCAATTCCAAGGACGTGGTTCCTGGCACATTTTTCGTGTGCAAAGGAGCTTCATTTAAGGAGGAATACCTGAAATCAGCTATTTCCCAGGGAGCTGTCGTCTACCTGTCACAGCAGAAATATGACGACGTTTCCATTCCATTTATCATTGTAAATGACATAAGAAAGGCTATGGCACTCGCCGCAAGATGGTTCTACGGCAATCCTGGCGACTCCATGACAAAAGTTGGAATCACCGGAACAAAGGGAAAGACCACAGTTACATTTGTCATGAAAGATATTCTGGATAAGTATACGGACAACAAATGCTCGGCATTCTCCACACATGAGATTGACGTTGGAACAAAAGTGTTTGAGACAACTCTCACCACACCTGAGCCAATCGAACTTCAGACATATTTCGATATGGCTGTGAAGGACGGCTGCACTCACTGTATCATGGAAGTCTCATCACAGGCTATGAAGATGAACCGTATATATGGTGAACAGTACAAGGTCGGCGTATTTACAAACATCGACTACGATCACATCAGCCCTACAGAGCATGCATCCATGGAAGATTATCTCGGATGCAAGGTCTCGTTCCTGAAGCAGTGTGAGAATGTGGTTCTGTACAGCGACACAAGATATTTCGACACCATATATGATGCTGTCAGAGACAAGCATGTCGTAGTATACGGAAGCAGGGAATCCGTTGAAAAGCTTATGTCCAGCAAGGATGATTTCTTTGAAAAAGATACGGAATTTGCTCTGATCCACAATGAAGAACTCACGGATCATAACAGTTATTTTGAACTTATCTATGACGGTGAAAACAGAGCTTACAATACAAACCTTATAGGCGACTACAACGTTGAAAACATTGTCGCAGCCATAATTTCAGCACTGCTCATAGGCATTCCAAATGCACAGATCAGAAGCAGCATAAGAGATGTGTATGTCCCAGGAAGACTTCAGGTCTACCATTGGAAAGACCGTACATTTATGATAGACTACGCACACAACTACATCAGCATGTACAGACTGTACGAGATGGTCAAAAAGACCATGAAACCCAAGTCCATAACTGTTGTATTTGGCTGCGGCGGGGAACGTTATAAGAAACGCCGTGAGGATATGGGAAGACTTGCCGAGCAGTACGCAGATAAGGTCGTCCTCACCATGGAGGATCCGGGATTTGAGTCCTGCGAGGAGATCTGCAAGGAGATCAAGCAGTACATTACCAAGCCTTGCTACATTATAGTTGACAGAGAGGAGGCTCTTACCAGAGCCCTTGACGAGGCTCAGCCTGGCGAGCTGGTCATCACCACAGGAAAGGGTATCGAAAGCACCCAGAGGATCAATGGAACTTTTGTGCAGTGCCACTCTGATGCGCAGGTTATTGAGCATTGGCTGACGGAGCATCCGGAGAAGTAAGGGACGGACGGTAATCAGTCCTTCATCTGTATTCAGTTCTTGAAAAAAGAGATGTATGACTGATTACATGTGTTTTGACTGAACATTAGATATGCAAGGGGTAAACTGCAGGTTTATTGTTTTTCCTGCAGCTCAGATTATAATGAATAATAGAAACGGGGCGAAAGCGCTGTTATGCAGGTGACAGGAGTTGCCTATCAGACTGACGTAAACTTAATAGTCGTAGCAGGCTGTAGAGTGATGATGCGTGTGATGTTCCGGGAAACAGTGCATGGCTGAGCTTTATAAGGGTTGTTTGTTTACCAAAACCCGGATAGGCAGAGATGCCGAAAGAAAACATTCAGGGAGTTCTACTAAGTAGAACTCCTTTTTTATCTGTTATCTTCCACCACTTTCTCCCTCATCTCAGGATCGAATTCCCCATTTCGGATCATTGCTATCTCCCGTTTGAACGGCTCGTAGCTTTTCTTGCTGTTTTCCGGGTCTTTGATGTATGGGGATTCCAAAATCTTTGGGACTTCCATGAAGTCCGGATGGTTCATGATGTACATGAGTGGCTCAAAGCCGATCTTGCCAAACCCAAAGTTCTCGTGTCTGTCTTTAGCCGCTCCCGGTTCGTTCTTGCTGTCGTTCATATGGAACACGGCTATCTGATCTTTGCCGATGAGTCTGTCGAACTTCTCCACGACTCCATCGAAATCATGTATGATGTCGTAGCCCGCATCGCTGGTGTGACAAGTGTCAAAGCACACACGAAGCTTGTCATTATGACTCACTCCATCATAGATTCGCGCAAGCTCCTCAAAGTTTCTTCCAATCTCACTGCCCTTTCCCGCCATTGTCTCAAGCGCTATATGACATGCAGTATCGGCAGTAAGGACTTCATTAAGGCCTTTTACGATACTTGCGATCCCTTTGCCGGCGCCCTCCCCAACGTGAGAACCGGGATGAAGGACTATCGTCTGTGAGCCCATCGCCTCCGCACGTTTTATCTCAAGTTCCAGAAACTGTACAGCAATCTCATAAGTTGCAGGATTCACAGTATTTGCCAGGTTTATTATATACGGTGCATGAACCACAAATTCGTCTATACCCTGCTTTCTCATCAGCTCATGGGCTTCAGTGATTCTCAGTTCAGATATATCCTTCCTGCGTGTATTCTGAGGAGCTCCCGTGTAAAGCATAAAAGTATTTGCGCCAAAATTCACCGCATCCCTTACCGAGCCAAGCATCATTTCTTTTCCTGACATACCCACATGACATCCAAGTTTTAACATATTTTTCTCCATTCATATATCTAATAAATCGTACTTGCAAATTATGTATATTTTATATCATCATGACGCCAACCTCAATATCCCGCATGAGCTTTACCGGTTTTTTGCTAGTATTTTGCAAATATTCATTATATAATTTCATTCAGAAACATAAATCCAAAAGCATACACAAAGGGGAGATACACTATGGTTTTAAAAAATGTTTTGATAGTCGTAAACAATATCGAGGACTCAATCAAATTCTACAATGATCTTTTCGGGCTGGAAGTTATCCTTGATAATGGAGGAAATGTTATCATGACAGGGGGATTGGTACTTCAGGACGCCTCCATATGGTCTGACTTCATAGACACACTGATTATACCCAAAAACAACGCTTCAGAATTATATTTTGAGGAACCTGACATAGAGGAATTTGCAAAAAAACTTGATGAATCCCCGTATCATATCGAATACATCAACCGCCTCATGACCCATTCCTGGGGGCAGAAGGTCATCAGATTCTACGATCTTGATGGCAACCTTATTGAAGTTGGTACACCATAATTTTCTATTTTGCTATTTTGCAGTAAAAAAATGTCTGATGAACTTCTATTTGTCTGTTCATTAGACATTTTTTCTTTCATCTATCTCCATATGATCCATATGCTCTATCTGCATATCTATCATCTATATATTTTCTCTATATGCAACAACCTTTTTCTCTACGCAGACTTTCCTGTACCTTTTTCTCTGCGCTGACTTTCCTGTACCCGTTTCTCTACCTTGACTTTCCACTTTCTCCGCTCTGCCTTCCTAATATATACATTTCTGTCGATTCATGATAGAATTGTTTAATAACACTTTTGGAGGACAATCTTTTATGAGTAACACAGGAAGAACCTGTAAGGTTCACTACACAGGAACATTCAACGACGGAACAAAGTTCGATTCTTCATATGACAGGGGCGAGCCTATCGAGTTCGTTTGCGGTGCAGGACAGATGATTCCGGGATTTGATCAGGCAGTTGAGGGCATGAACGTTGGCGATATCATCGATATACATCTTCGTCCTGAGGATGCTTACGGAATGCCTGACCCGGAGGCCATCATCAAGGCTCCTCTTGCCGATATGCCTGGCGCTGAGAATCTTGAGGTCGGCAATCAGGTATACCTTGCCAATTCCATGGGACAGCAGTTCCTTGTAAAGGTCATTGAAAAAGATGACGAATCCATCACATTTGATGCAAACCATGAGATGGCCGGCAAGGAGCTCAACTTCAAGATAGAGCTTGTGTCAGTGGATTAACACTTAGACGTGGCGAAGAATTTGATTATATGAGGAGGCGGGAATCGTGAACATTTACATAGACGAATCAGGATCTATAAATAAATATGCCACAAATGATCAGTATTTCGTGATATCTATGATCCATGTCCTCGATCCCGTCGCCCTTGAACGTGCTTACAAGCGATTCATTTCTTCCAACTATGAGATGCTTCTTGACCTGGACAGCGATAAGGTCGATGACATGACCGGCAAGATCACCAAGCACGGCGGGAGAATGTTTCGGGACGGCAAATTCCGTGAACTAAAAGGCGCACAGTTTGACAGAGACATGAAGCACATATTTGTGGATTACTTCTCCAGGAAGCATCACTTTGACGTGTACTATATCATGATGAAGAATGAAAATCTGCCGAACCGCTTCTTCGACAACATCTCCAGAACATTCAACTTCTCCATCAAATCTGCCCTGCTCTACTTCATACAAAACGGGTATCTTCCTGACGAGGACTGCTTTCTGCAGCTTGACGAACGCAACGAGCGGGTGGAGAACAAATCATTCCTTGAAAATTACCTGAACACCGAGCTTTCACTGTCAGGACAGGTTGCGGGGAATTTCTCAGTGAGCTACTTCGATTCAGCCTGCAACAAGTTTGTGCAGATCGCAGATGTATTCTCCAATCTGTTCTATTCACATCTGCAGACCGGACACTATACAGATGAGCTGGAGCTTATGAAAGAGCTGGATATACTTAAGGGTGTTTACGAGCTGACATAATCAAAAAGGGATTGAACCTTGCGATCTGTATCGCGGTTTCAATCCCTTTTTTGAAATATTATTAAAATACCAATTGCCTCCGAGCGATGCTCACACAGAACACTTACATAGATAAACGCACTATCGAAGGACTTACTGTTGGTACTTATATAATATCATGTTTTGCTTCAAAAGACAATAAATCCATGTTAAATTCACTGAAATTTTCACTCTTTTTTATCTATCCTACTCTCCCGTCCATGTCCAAACGCCAGATAGCCTATGAAAAGCACAAACAATGCCGCAACTCCCATCCAGATGCACAGCAGCTTTGTTCCCTTAGGTGCAAATGTATCATAGTATCCCTTGAAATAAATAACCACGATTATAAGCGGCAATACATATGACATGTACTTTTTGAGATACTGTGGGAACGGCTTGCCGATACCGGCATCTGCCTCAGCGACAAAATTTTCAAAGCCCCATCCATTCTTTCTTGTACAGAACAGGACAAAAAGTAATGATCCGAGTGGGAGGATATTTCCCGATACGAGAAAATCTTCCAGATCCATGATATTTGTACCCGCTCCCATCGGAGTGATTCCTGAGAACACGTTGAATCCAAGCACAGCCGGCAGGGAGAGCACTGATATCCCGATCAGATTTATAATAAGTGACTTCTTTCTCTTCCAGCCAAACATATCTATACTTATCGATATGATATTCTCAAAAACCGCGATAACCGTGGACAGTGCAGCAAATGACATGAATATGAAGAACAGAATTCCCCACAATCTTCCTCCCGGCATGTGGTTGAACACATTCGGCAGGGTCATGAACAGAAGTGATGGTCCCTTGTCCGGGCTGATCCCGTACGCAAAGCATGCCGGCAATATGATGACTCCGGCCATGAGTGCCACAAATGTATCAAGGTACATAACACTCTTCGCCTCACCGGACAATTTTCTCTCCTTGCCTATATAGCTTCCGAATATCTCCATGGAACCCATACCTACACTGAGTGTAAAGAACGCCTGGGTCATGGCGTCAAATAGTACATTGCCCCAGCCTCTGGCATTTGCACGCTCAATGCTTGGGACGAGATAGAACTTAAGCCCTTCTTCGTTGCCCGAGAGCATGAGCGAATTCACAGCCATAACTATCATCAGAACAATGAGTGCCAGCATCATTACCTTTGTCACTCTCTCCACTCCATTTTGAAGCCCAAGTGAACATATACCTATGCAGCACACGATGACCGCAAGTGTGATCGCAACCATAAGTCCCGGTGATGCAAGCATCCCTGTAAATTTGTCTTCTATTACTTCTACTGATCCACCATGAAGCTGTCCTGTGCCCATGACGTACACATAGTATACCATCCAGCCCGCTACCATAGTATAGAACATCATAAGCAGATAGTTGCCGGCATAGGCATACCAGCTGAATTTGTGCCAGTTGCCGCCCTTCGGCGCAAGCTCCTTGAGCGCCGAGCCAACGCTCTTGCCACTTCCTCTGCCTATCGCAAACTCACAGGTAAGGATAGGATATCCCAGAAGCAGCAGACACAGCAGATATATCACGATAAATATCGCTCCACCATTCTGCCCGCATATATACGGGAACTTCCATACATTTCCAAGACCTATGGCACATCCCGCCGACACAAGGATGAACCCAAGTCTGGAGGCAAACTTTTCTCTGTCGCCGCTGTTATTATCTTTACTCATACACTTCTCTTTGCAGATGTCTGTAAAAATGACACCTGCCTCCTTCTCTTCTATATTACAAGGATTATCGGACTTACACTATGTGTAGATTTTCAAAACCTGATACACCCTTTATCTGTGTCAAGCATCTACTTCAAGCCATTACATTATGTATTTTTTCCATCTCTGCTGACACATACTCTGTGATTGTAACATATATTACAGCATTTGTGTGTTTAAACTTTTACAGTTTAAATCAAAATTTTTCCCGTATTTGAACCAGATAAAATACAGATAATTTTATGTTTGCTGTGCGTTTTCAACGAGTATATTTTCCTGCAAAATAAATCTATTAATTTACATATAAAGGATTACATTTTTCCATATTATATTTTATTATAATGAGTAGAATGTTCTTAATACTATTAAGACCGTTCTCCGTATTTTGAGACAGATTTCTGTGTGGGGTTGCAGTACCTTACCTTATTTCATAAGTTTTCGCAGAAAACTTGTGATACACCTTATAAACCACCAGCGCATAGCTGCAAGTGCGCTGCTCATATTATGGAAGAACGAATAGTAACGCATGCGCTGCGCAAAGCGCCCTTTTATGCGCATGCTGCATTTCTTACAAGGAGGACATTTATTATGGCTACATGGCTTAAAGACGCAATTTTTTATGAGATATACCCACAGAGTTTCTACGATACCAACGGCGACGGAATCGGTGATTTCAACGGAATCACTGCAAAGCTTGACTATATCAAGTCTCTTGGATGCAACGCTATCTGGATGAATCCTTGCTTTGATTCACCATTTTCTGATGCGGGATACGATGTAAGGGATTACAAGAAGGTTGCCGAGAGATACGGAACAATGGAGGACATAGAGAACCTCTTCGCTGAGGCTCACAAGAGGGACATGCACATTCTCCTCGACCTGGTTCCAGGCCACACATCTGAGGAACATGCATGGTTTACCGAGAGCAAAAAGACTGAGGCAAATGAGTACACAGACAGATATATGTGGACTGACGGATGGCTCTGCGGCGGTGCAGGCCTCAACTACATCGCAGGCGAGACACCTAGAAATGCAGCCTACATCGTAAACTTCTTCAAGTGCCAGCCGGCTCTCAACTATGGTGTTCTGAACCCAACTGAGAGATGGCATAAAAGCATGTACGATCCTGCATGTATCGCAACAAGAGAGGCTATGAAGGATGTATGCCGTTTCTGGCTTGACAAGGGCTGCGATGGCTTCCGGGTCGACATGGCAGATTCTCTTGTAAAGCATGATGATGCGAACAAGAGTGGAACCGTTGCCGTATGGCAGGACATTCTCGGCGATATACACGCCGAGTACCCTGAGTCAGCATTTGTATCTGAGTGGGGAAAGGCTGAACAGTCAATCAAGGCCGGCTTCGACATGGACTTCTATCTCGACTGGATGGGCAACGGATATAACTCTCTGGTAAGAGATTACGAAGCTCACCTGAATGCATTTGCATCTCTTCCAGAGTCACTTGACGACAGCACGGAGAACAACAGCTTCTTCAAGGCTGACAGCAAGGGAACATGCGACCACTTTATCGATGAATACATGGGAAGATACGAGCAGATAAAGGACAAGGGTGCTATAGCCCTCATCACAGGAAATCACGACACTACACGTATCAGCTACGGACTCTCTGAGGATGAGTTAAAGCTTGCCTACGCATTCTTTCTGACCATGCCCGGCAATCCATTCATCTACTACGGCGATGAGATCGCCATGAGCTTCAGAAGCATGGCAAGCAAGGAGGGCGGATTCACCAGAACCGGCTCAAGAACTCCTATGCAGTGGACAAGCGGTGACAACATGGGATTTTCTTCAGCGCCTGCCGACAAGCTCTATCTGCCGGTTGATCCTGCAGAAGATGCCGCAAATGTTGAGGCTTCCGAGGCAGACCAGAACTCACTGCTCAATACAGTGAAGACCCTCACTTCTCTCAGACATTCACAGGCCGATCTGCTGGACAAGAGCAACCTTGAGATCATCAGCAGAAAGCCACTTGTATACAAGAGAGGAAATCTGCTCCTTGCAGTGAACCCTAAGAACACAGATACCCAGTCAAGAAAGCTTGCTGAGCTGACAGGTGACGCAAAGGTTATATATTCTATAGCAATAAACGGCACGCAGCCAGGTATCGCTGACGGAGTTATCACTCTTCCGGCACAGAGCTTTGTTGTGATAAGCTGCTAATTTGGAGCAATATATAAAAACTCAATAACCATATAAAAAGGTCATTACATAATATGACAATCATACGCAACGGATTCTATTATTCCCATATAGATTGTTCATATTATGTGATGGCTTTTTGTTTGCCGGTGGGTATAGACTGACAGGCCATCAAGATTCTCTATTTTTGTGTTTCCCTAATTTTACGTTTCTCTATTTTGGTTTTTCCTCAATTTTCGCTTTCCCTCAATTTTCGCTTTTCCTATATTTTTCCAAATTAGTGCATAAGATTATCTCTTTTCAGCTTGTTTCATGATAAAAGCGACAATCAATTCATGGATTGTATGCTTTTGCTCTGATTTAGCATAAAAAGATAAAAACTTATGCACTTTCAAAATTCAATTTCCCGCCGCAGAAAAACAACCTGTTATCTCCCTATCATGTATCAACGTTTTGCCACTCAGTCACTAACACTGCGGAATAAATAGCTTGTTATCGCCACATCATGCACCAGCGTTTGCCACTCAGTCACTAACACTGCGGAATAAATAGCTTGTTATCGCCACATCATGCACCAGCGTTTGCCACTCAGTCACTAACACTGCGGAATAACAACCCTTTACCTTACATCTCGCCTTCCCTGTAGTCACCGCCTCAAACTTGTGGTAATATGAAGTGGATTATATTCTTATGAGACAAAGCACAAACTACGCCACACATAGAGGCGCAATAAATATCACAAACAAAATTCTAAATACAACATTATATAAAGGAGAACAAAATTATGAACATGCAGGAAGCTACAAGCATCATGAAGGCCGACAGCTACAAGATGGCTGCGCTGTCAGAGGATACAAGAAACAATATACTGGCACATGTAAAGAACGCCCTCATCGCACATAAGGATGCGATATTTGCAGCAAATGCAAAGGATATGGCTACTGCCGAGGAGAACGGGATCGCAGCATCAGTCAAGAAGAGACTCAAGTTTGACGAACACAAGCTTGACGATGTGACAAATGGAATTGATGAGCTCATAAAACTCCCTGATCCGGTTGGACAGATCCAGCTTAAGAGAGAGCTTGACGAAGGACTTGTCCTCCAGAGGGTGACATGTCCGATCGGTGTCATCGGTATTATATTCGAAGCTAGACCTGACGCACTGGTCCAGATATCATCACTGTGCATAAAGAGCGGCAACTGCGCAGTCCTCAAGGGTGGCAAGGAAACCGCCAACACCAACAAGGCTCTCTTCGATGTGATCTACAGCACAGCAGTTGCAAACGGAGCACCTGAGGGCTGTATGCTCCAGGCAAGCCAGCACAATGAGATTGATGAGCTTCTGTCATGCAGCAAATCTGTTGACCTGCTCATACCTAGGGGTTCAAATGCATTTGTGCAATACATCATGAACAATACCAAGATTCCTGTCATGGGACATGCGGACGGAATATGCCACACTTACATAGACAAGGATGCGGATATTGAGAAGGCTATCCCTATCATCATAGACGCCAAGACCCAGTACACCGCTGCCTGCAACGCAACAGAGACTCTTCTCATACACAAAGATGTGGCAGATGAGATGCTCCCAGCCATAGCAAAAGCTCTCATGGAGCACGGCGTAAAACTCCGCGGAACCGCTGATGCTGCCCGCATCATCAACCAGGCTGAATGTAACATAAATCATCATGAAGAAAGCACCAAGGCAAACACCGCAGATTCAAATAGCTCAGCAGACAGCCAGACCAGATGTGAGATCATGGGAGACAACGACTTTAACACTGAATATCTTGACATGATCCTCTCGGTCAAGATCGTAGATGATGTCCAGGATGCCATCTCGCATATCAACCACTTTGGTTCACACCACACAGACTGTATCGTAACTGAAAACGCAGACACTGCTGCCCTCTTCATGCAGCTTGTGGACTCCGCAGGAGTATACCAGAACTGTTCAACAAGATTTGCAGACGGTTTCAGATACGGATTTGGCGCAGAAGTCGGAATAAGCACGAGCAAGATCCACGCAAGGGGTCCCGTCGGACTTGAGGGACTTGTCACATACAAATACAAGCTGTACGGACACGGCCAGATAGTGGATGACTATGCAACCGGAAAAAAACATTTCCACTTTAGAGATCTTTAAACCCACAAATACAGAAAGACAGAGAACAGCTTCTTTCATACAGCGAAACTGTTCTCTTCAATTACTCCTGTTCCAAATAATTTACAGAGGTATATCACAAAAATGAAAACCATTTTAAAGATATTTAAAAACGATCTTATCGGAATCAAAAAAAGCATACTTACAATCGTCCTTGCTATTGGTCTGTGCATACTGCCTGCGCTGTACGCATGGTTCAACATATTTGCCAACTGGGATCCATATGCCAATACGGGCAACATAAACATAGCAGTGGTAAATCTGGATACCGGATACACTGATGAGAATGGCAGCACTTCTAACATGGGGCAGTCCATAGTAGAAAAACTCAAGCGCCAGACCAGCATAGGCTGGGTCTTCCCCGATACAGAAGCAACAGCCATAGACGGTGTAAAATCCGGAGAATACTATGCCGCAATCGTCATCGGAGCAGATTTTTCATGCAATATGTTCAACGCTCTCACCGATAACTTTGTGAACCCGAGCTTCACCTATTACGAAAATGAAAAGAAAAACGCTGTGGCTCCCAAGATCACAGACACAGCTGTATCAACACTAAAAACCAGCATAAACGAAACATATATAAAGGCTGTCTCACAGAAGCTCATCTCTGCTATAGATGACTCAGACGGTGAGCTTACTGCAGACCTCTCAGGAAGCGACTTCGTCAGCTCACTTCAGAATGTAGACGCCAATCTCGCAGGCTATCAGAAAACAATAACATCCATAATAGAAGCAAACAAAAAATTGAAATCAGATAACAAACTTAAGGATGTGACTGATAAAAGTGGAAAACTAATCTCCCAGGCCAATACTGCCATTGATTCCAGCATATCTGATCTGGACTCCACTGGCAATGCATATTACCAGATCAAAGACACTCTGCAGACAAGCATTGATGATATTTCAGGTGATATATCGGATCTTGAAAACTCAGCAAAACTGGCACAGATAAAATCAGATACTGCTGATATCTCAGGCGACCTTGAAAATATCAAAAGCGGTGCAGACGACCTTAAGAAAAAACTGGATGCCGTTGACAGCTATATACGAAGTCTTGACATAAGCAAAACCAACGCCATGTCGTCAGCCCTTGAAAAACTTGACAAATTGAAGGCAGAGACAGACAAGATCAAAACCATCACCCAGGATACAATAGACGGATTTGATACATCAGCACTTGACATAGCCCAAAGTGCACTTAACGACAAACTGACTGAGATAGCACAGTCCATAGGAACAGTTGATGATACATTTACCAACCAGATCATTCCGGACATGGACAACATCATGCTGAATATCAAAAATGCCCTGTTAAATGCACAGGATCTGTTAAATACCCTAAAAGATACAATATCTGCGACAAGCACTGTATTTGACAATTATAAAGGAACCATCGACTCCATGAACACCAGCCTGTCTGATCTGTCTGATCTCATAGGAGACATCCGCGGCAAAATTGCAGAAGCCATAGATCAGATAGACAAAGCTTCTGACAGCGAAGTTACGGACATGATAATTTCATTTCTGAATGGCGATTCCGAGTCGCTGGCCACATTTCTGTCCAAACCAGTTACGGTTGAGGAGCACTACTACTATAAGATTGCAAACTACGGATCTTCCATGGCACCTTTCTATTCCGTTCTGGCGATATGGGTTGGCATGACAATTCTTGTCTCGCTCATGAAAGTCCATGTAAAGAAAGATGAATACCTGAAAGACGCCCGCCCGCATCAGCTATTTTGGGGAAGATATCTCATATTTTTCCTGCTGTCACAGATACAGGTACTGGTAATCGTCCTTGGTGATCTATATATACTAAAGATACAATGTCTGCACCCATTTGTCTTCTGGGCAGTTGGAGCTATGACCGGCCTGACATTCTCGATACTGATATATTCGCTCACCATATCTTTTGGCGATATCGGGAAAGCACTGGCAGTCGTCATCATGGTACTTCAGATTGCCGGAAGCGGCGGAACATACCCTATCGAGGCTCTGCCGGGCTTCTTTAGGCAGGCATATATATTCTTTCCATTCCCATATGCAATCAATGCCATGCGTGAATGTATCGGTGGAATGTATCATGAGGATCTGTTCATATACCTGTCAGAGCTTTCTATATTTATAGCTGTCGCCCTTGTTATAGGACTCATAATAAGAAAGCCTTTTATCAGAATCATGCATTTCATCGAAAAGCGAATGGAAGACACCGATATGATGTAGTTTGATTTACTATATATTATTTTACTGGAGGTTTACAGCAATGGACAACCACTCAAATACTAATATTGTTCCCGAAGCCGCACCAGACATCAGCGAAACAGGCCACGCAAACGACAGCATACTGTCACAGGTTCTGGAATTCAGAGACACTGCGCATGCAGAGAACATCAAAAAGATAAAAACCGGCATAAAGTGTATATTTACTATCCCCGCCTTTTTCCTCATACTTCTTTTTCTGACCGGGAGCTCAAAGATCATATTTCTGGTTATGTGGATAGTTAGTCTGTTTATAATTGCAGCGTACCTGATACACGTTGAATACTCCGACTATAAGATCCAGGAGATGGTCAACTCACTGCAAGATTCTGACAAAGACTTAGATAGTCTGATTGATATAGACAGCATCTATGCCAAAGTATCTTCACCAAAGAAAAAGCTGGATAACATGATAACAAATGTGAAGACCGGCATACAAGATCAGGTTACCGCAGTCCAGAACAAGATAACCGAAGCAGCCGAAGCAGTCGCAGCCGAGATGGAATCTTCAGATAATACAAAGCCGGATGGCAACAGTACAGGATCTGAAACCAATGAAAATGACAGTAATACAGATTCAATAGACAGCAGCACTAAAGCAGGAGACAAAGGATCTGACAATTCTGAAACAGATGCGGTCAAGGAGGAATTACCATGAAAAACATATGGCGTGTATATATGTCCGACCTAAAAAGGCTCACCACCAATGTCGTGGCTCTATCCATAGTCATGGGCCTGTGCATTATCCCTTCTCTATATGCATGGTTTAATATTATGTCGAACTGGGATCCATATGGAGAGTCAGCAACATCTCTCATGAAGATTTCTGTCTACTCGGAAGATGAAGGCATGGACATGAGCGGTATACAGCTCACCATCGGAGATATGGTTACAGAAAGTCTGGAAAACAACAACACCATTGACTGGACATTTACTGACAGTAAATCAGAAGCACTTGAGCTTATTGCAAGCGGAGACTGCTACGCAGGAATCGTCATACCGAAGGATTTCACAAAAAACATGCTCAGTATACTGTCCGGCAACATTGTAAATCCAGATATTGAGTATTATGAAAACAGTAAAAAGAATGCTATTGCGACCAAGATAACCGGTAAAGTCAAGACCACAGTACAGAACGAGATAAACACCAAACTTATAAGCACACTCACAGAGATTTTTGCAAATGCCGGAGATTATCTGTCAGGAAACAATATAGATGGAGCTGATATGATTGCCGGTTTTGAGAGCAGACTCAACCAGGTATCATCAACACTTGACAACTATATCTATATGATGAACACATTTAAGCTTCTCACTGAATCTTCATCAGATGCCATAGATACAACAAAACTTTTATTACCTGGAATAGACAGTATGGCTTCAAGCGGTGCTAAAAGCCTTGGGAACCTCGGCGACAGTGCGAAGATCAGCAGCAATGTAGCCGCAACCGGAATCTCTCTGCTAAATACAGGACTGGACACTATTACTGATAAACTCGATGCTCTGAAAAATACAGTAAACTCTATAAACCGCGAGAATTCATTGGCTCCTATCACTGATGAATCCGATATAACCATTTTACTTAGCAATAATGTATTAGATACCATTGCTGATCTGTTGGAGAGCAAATCACCGACTGTGTCAGAGGCAAAAAATCAATTTGAAAAATTAAAAAGTGATATTGAGCAGCTCACCAACGACGCAAACCTGACAGATGCCGACATAACGAGTGCTAAAAGCTCCATATTGTCCGATATCAGCAAATGCCAGGACTATATTTCCGAAGTAAAATCGTCAATAAATGACGAGCTTGCACCAAAACTTGATGGTTCCCTAAACAATATCAGCGCATCCCTCTCACAGGCACAAACCATCCTGTCCGGTGTACCGGGGAACTTCAGCGACATAAGCAAAAACCTGACAGAGTACCAGAATATACTAAAGTCTGGATCAAGCGATATCGAAAACACCATCAAATGTCTGAAAGATCTTCAGAGCAGTATAGACAAGATCATCACAGATATACATGATATAACATCAAGTGGAAAATATCAGGAATTCATAAATGCAATCAAAGATAACCCGCAGATTATAGTGGATTTCATCTCATCTCCTGTACAGATGAACACAGTTGCTGTATATGAGATATCCAACTACGGATCTGCCATGGCCCCATTCTACACAGTTCTTGCACTGTGGGTGGGTGCTCTCATACTTGTGGCACTCATACACGTTAAGGTCAAGGACAATAAAGAGCTCGAGGGTGTGAAGCCTTACCAGAAGTTCTTCGGAAGATATCTGAACTTCTTCGTCATCGGTCAGGTCCAGACTATCATAACAGTATTTGGTGATCTGTTCTATGTGGGAATACAGTGCAAGCACCCGATAGCATTTACGCTGGCTGCGATGATGACGAGCTTTGTATTCACGTTCCTGATCTACTCTCTAACCGCAGCATTTGGCAATATCGGTGAGGCCATCGCAGTTGTCATCATGGTTATACAGGTTGCCGGAGCAGGTGGAACTTTCCCTGTGGAAGTTCTTCCATCAGTCTACCAGTACCTGTACAAATTCATGCCATTCTCATATTGTATGAATGCTCTCAGGGAATGTGTCGCCGGAATGTATCAGCACACCTACGGCAGATGTCTTGCCACACTGCTGATATATGTTGGCATATCGGTGATCATAGGTCTGCTGCTGGCTAAGCCTTGTGCAAAGCTTCTCGACAAGCTGGAGCACAGCAAGGAGAAATCTGGTTTATTTATATAATAAACTACGATTGTAATTACAGTTTTTGTCTGTTGTCATTTATGCCCATCTGTACTGTAGAAATACATACCGATGGGCTTTTTTATACATATATTTTTACATATTATCTGATGAACTATCCATGTGAACATCTTCAGTGTTATTGTATTACTTCTCATATTTTAAAGGATTTTCCTGTCTTAAGGATAAAATTATCCCTATGACAGGCTTTTGCAACAAAAAAGGATAAAATTCTCTATATTTATCCTGAACACTGTTTTTCAGGACTTTTTAGGAGAATTTTATCCTTTTTTCGTGTTTATGCTGTTCTAAAGTTATAATGCCGAGTATAATGTTGCTTACTTAAATAAGTTGTCGTTCTCAAAGTAATCTATCTTCATAGCACGTCTTACATCTGAAAGTGTCTCTGCTGCCTTTGCTCTGGCAACCTCACTACCACTCTTTAAGATGTCGTATACATCCTGTGGTCTCTTCTCCCACATCTGGCGGCGCTCCCTTATAGGCGCAAGCTCTGCCTGAAGAACATTGTTCAGGAACTTCTTGACCTTTACATCACCGAGACCACCTCTTGTGTAGTGCTCCTTGAGCTCATCCATGCCGCTGTAATCCGGAAGAAATTCCTCGAAGTACTCAGGCTTGCTGAATGCATCAAGATAAGTAAATACTGAGTTACCCTCAACCTGTCCCGGATCTTCAACACGGATGTGGTTTGGATCTGTGTACATGGACATAACCTTCTTCTTGATCTCTGCGGGATCCTCAGACAGATATATACAGTTTCCAAGAGATTTGCTCATCTTTGCCTTGCCATCTGTACCTGGGAGTCTGAGACATGCCTCGTTGTCCGGGAGAACAATCTTTGGATCTACAAGAGTCTCTCCGTATACTGAATTGAACTTGTGAACGATCTCCTTACACTGCTCGATCATAGGCATCTGATCCTCTCCAACAGGAACCTCTGTAGCCTTAAACGCTGTTATGTCTGCAGCCTGGCTGATAGGATAACAGAAGAATCCAACAGGAATACTTGCCTCAAAATTTCTCATCTTGATTTCTGCCTTTACGGTCGGATTTCTCTGAACCCTTGCAACTGTGACAAGATTCATATAGTAAAATGTAAGCTCTGTAAGCTCAGGCACCATTGACTGGATAAATATTGTAGACTTCTCAGGATCTATGCCACAGGCAAGATAATCAAGAGCAACCTGCATAATGTTCTGTCTTACCTTCTCTGGATGCTCTGCATTGTCTGTAAGCGCCTGTGCGTCAGCCACCATGATGTATATCTCATCATACCTGCCCGAATTCTGAAGATCGACTCTTCTCTTAAGTGATCCTACATAGTGTCCCACATGAAGACGGCCCGTAGGACGGTCGCCTGTTAATATTACCTGTTTCATAACCTTCTCCTTTTCTCTCTTACTCAGCCAGCAGTTTACTCAGTTCATACTGGAATGAATCAAGCTGATTATTCTGTATATCTATAGCCTCTTTTATATCGTAATCTATAAGTATATCATTCTTGATAGCCACCATGCGGTTTGTGCCGCCATTTTTGAGTACATCCACAGCATACGCCCCCATAAGCGAGCCGTACATCCTGTCCTTTGCTGTAGGCTGACCGCCTCTCTGTATGTACCCCAGCACCGACACTCTTGATTCTATGCCTGTCTTATCCAGAATCATCTGTGCAAGCTCCGGTGCATCCGTTACGCCCTCAGCAACTACAACAAGATAACTGTTTCTTCCGTCAGCATGCTTTGCCTTTATCGTATCTATGATACTGTCAAAGTCGCCATCCCATTTCTCAGGAATTATGATGGCATCAGCCGATGTCGCCATGCCTGCCCAGAGCGCTATATAGCCTCTCTTTCGACCCATGACCTCCACGACGCTGCATCGTCCGTGGGAAACCGACGAATCTCTTATCCTGTCGATAGCCTCCATGGCTGTATTCGCCGCTGTGTCAAATCCCAGCGTATACTCAGAACATGCCACATCTCTGTCTATTGTTCCAGGGATGCAGATGGTATTGATACCCTCATCCTGAAATGCTATGGCTCCGCGGAGTGTTCCATCCCCGCCGATGGCAACAAGTGCATCTATATCGTGATCTCTCAGATTCTTTGCCGCCTGCTCGCGGTATTCTTTCTGAAGGAATCTCTCGCTTCTGCTGGTGAAAAGTATCGTTCCACCCTGATTGTTTATGTTCCTGACGTCAGCCAGACCAAGCGGCTGTGTCTCCCAGTCGATAAGTCCCTCGTAACCACGCATCACACCGACTATCTCTATTCCACTGTTGATGGCCGATACAACCACAGCCCTAACAGCTGAATTCATGCCCGGAGCATCTCCTCCGCTGGTCAGAACCGCTATCTTTCGAATGTCACTCATTTGTATGTCCTCTAATTATTTTTATACTGAAGCTCCTGCTTCTTGGCGGTAACCCTTGTATCCTTCTCTACTGAGTTGGTGATAAATGTATTACCACCCACAACAACGTTGTCCTCGATGATAGTCTCGCCTCCAAGGATGGACGCGCCTGAATAGATGGTTACATTGTCACCGATGGTTGGATGTCTCTTGGCTCCCTTGAGCTTCTGACCTCCCTGTGTAGAGAGTCCTCCAAGTGTCACGCCCTGATATATCTTCACATGCTCGCCGATAACAGTCGTCTCGCCGATAACGATTCCCGTACCATGGTCAATAAAGAAATACTTTCCTATGGTGGCACCCGGATGAATGTCTATTCCGGTCACGCTGTGGGCGTGCTCAGTCATGATCCTGGGTATCATAGGCACCTCCAGCAGACAAAGCTCATGTGCCATACGGTATACAGATATCGCGTAAAGTCCAGGGTATGAAAGTATGACCTCATCCTTGCTGCCCGCAGCAGGATCTCCGTCAAATGCCGCCTGGATATCAGTCTCAAGATAGTCTCTTATCTGAGGTATCTTATCCATGAATTCATATGTTATATCCATCGCCTTGTCCTCAAGCTCTGCATCTGTGAGTTCAGGAAACTTTTTGCAATACCTGAGAACTATCATGATCTGTTTCTTCAGATGGAATATTACATCCTCTATGATAACAGACATGTTATTCTTCAGACTGTATATCTTATACAGCTTGTCGCTGTAATAACCCGGATACAGAATCTTCATGAGTTTGTCGATCACATCGATAATGGCTGTCTTATCCGGCTCGTTGCACAGATCCGTCTTGTTGATGGCTCTGTCATCGCCGAAATCATCCAGTATCCTCTGCACGATCCCCTCAATCCTCTGTTTATCTGATCTATCCATTACTTATTCAGATCCTTTCTAATAATATCTCCCAATATCACCTAACCAGACAGAATCTGATGCGATGATATCTTCATATTATAATATATGCTTACGTCGTTCAAGATTCGCTCACGAATCTTAATGCGAACCCAATGTCAGCTTTGCTGACATAAACACACAGCTATTCTAACAAATTATGCACATTCATTCAATAGTGGGATTCTGCGTACAAATTATCCGCAATCCGATTGCAGAGATTACTGCTAAAAACAGTGGTTCAGAGGAATGGAATTTTTCCATTCCTCTTTTTCTCATACCAGACGCAACATCACCATATAACTCGCAGTCCCCAGCAAGATACTCAGAAGCGTATTGTGCCTCCATTTGTATGTCCCACCTGTCACCAGAACGCCAACGAGACTTGGTATTCCAGTTGCCACCGGAGCCGCCACCGCACCCTTCAGACAGTACACTATGAGCACCGCCATGATGGTCGCCGGAAGCACCTTACCGAGCTTTTCCAGCATCTCCGGCATCTGTCTTTTCCCACCAAATATGACAAATGGAAGTGCCCTCAGTGCAAATGTCACAACCGCCGACACCGCTATTCCAATTAATATGTATTTTGTATTCATGGTAGTTTCCTGTTCTTTCTATATATCATATCCTGTTTTTTATAATTGCTCTTCTATTGTTATTCGTATCGTTCCGACCGCTTATGTGACAGATCTGATAAAAATAAAACTTCTGTTAATACGCTGCGAATAATGCTGTCTCATTTTCTCCTTAGATCTTTTAGATCTACTTTCTCCTCGTATTCCACACCACAAGCACCGCTGACGCTATGACCAGTGATGGCAAAAGGAAATACTGCGGTCCAACTGCCAGCAGACACACTGCCGCTATCACAATTCCTGCAATCGCCGGGATATGGCTCTCCGCCTTCTCCCACTGATCGATAAATATGATGACAAACAGCGCCGTCATACAGAAATCAATCCCCGTCATATCAAACGGAATGATCTGACCCAGGATCCCCCCGGCAACCGCACCGATCATCCAGTAACACCTCGACAAAAAAGCCACCCAGAACATGATGCCCTGTTTCTCCTTACCGGTATCCGGCAGGGTGCAGTTCACGGCATAAGTCTCATCCGTCATTGTATGTATCATATATAATTTCCGCTTTCCCATACGGTTGAATTCATCCACAAATGTCAGTGCATAGAAACTCTGCCTGCTGTTCATCAGAAATGCAGTGAGTGCCATAGTGAGTATGGATGCTCCGCTTGAAAGCAGCGTCACAAGCACAAACTGGTACGCTCCTGTGTACACCGTCAGACTGACCAGCAATGAATAATACCATTTGAATCCGGCATTCTCCATCATGATCCCATATGCCATGCTGACGAACAAATAACTGCACATGATTGGGATTGATTTGATGAATGCTTTTCTGAATATATTTCCCACGATTTTTCCTTTCTCTTAAGCTAGCGCGACGGTCTCCAAATTCACTTATTACAATAGCTCTAAATCAGCACCGCACAAACTTGGGGCTTATTGCCACGCAGACAAAACAGTCTTAATTATCCTACTGTTTCTGTAGGATAACCATGAACATTCTAACATACCGTATATTATCAGGGCAATACCGTAAACACACAGGCTCAATTATACACCTTGTCAATTTCTGTGAACTCTCTGTTAAACTCATATCCGTTTTATTGAAATATCTTATCCTTTACTGTATTCTCAATAAATACAAACATAAAGTATCTCCCGCGGGAACTACAAACGCAAGCGATCATCTGGCCAGATGAACTATTTACAACATTGTTATTTATGAATTTATGGGGTAAAATTGAGCTTATTTGAATTAGACAGCAGACACAGCATGTTTGCAGAGACAATATTTGCCATTGTATCCGATGTAAACGAAGAAAAAATTGAGACATGGAAGGAGGCACATTCTATGATGAACGATGCGATGAAAAGAATTATGGCTAAGGAACTTAAGGAAAGCAAGGATGAAGGTCTGGCTGAAGGACGTTCTGAAGGGCGTTCCGAGGGTCAAGATCTGCTGACGGAAGCTATGCTCACTGCGCAGAAAGAGAACATCTCCGACCCAGCAAAACTTGAGGAGCTTGGCTACGACAAGAATACCTCCATATGTACTATAACGGCGCTTAAGAAGCTGGGGATTATCTCATAGCCCCTCTATATATAAACGCCGCGCACACCGCCGTTATAAGCTCTGCTACCCAGAACGCATTCCACACACCAGCAGGTCCGAAACCACAAAGTCTTGAAAGTATCCATGCAGCCGGGATTATGACAACCACATATCTGAGCAGAGATATGAGCAGGGACGGAGTGCCCTTTCCCAATCCCTCAAGTGCTCCAGATGCAGTTACCGACACAGCCGACACTAAAAATCCGGCGCATATGATGCGCAGTGCTGTTCCACCCGCATTTATTGTAGACACATTCTCTGTGAACATACCTATAAGCCTTTCCGGGATAAGCAGGCACACAACTGTTCCAGCCAGCATAATTCCAACATTTAATGCAAGCGTTATGTTGAATATCTTCTTCACTCTTGCATGCTCTCCGGCACCATAGTTATATCCTATGATAGGACGCATTCCCTGAATGATTCCATTTGCCGGCATATACAGGAAGGTCTGAAGTTTGTAGTACACTCCCAGGATCATGACATAAGTTGCCGAATACATGCTGAGTATGGCGTTGAGTGCGCTTGTGAGCAGAGACGGCAGTGCCATATTGAGTATGGCAGGTATACCTATAGCATAGAGTTTCTTCACCATCAGACCACCCCCATGCAAATGCTTTATGCCGAACTTCACATTTATCGGTCTTCCAAAGTACACAATAAAATAAATAATCAGTGTAAACACCTGTCCCAGGCCAGTTGCCAGTGCAGCGCCTTCTATACCCATTTCAGGAAATGGTCCCACACCAAATATCAGCAGCGGATCAAGCACTATATTCACAATGCAGCCGCCCATCAGTCCAACCATTGTAACTATCATGCGTCCAACCGACTGGAACACCTTCTCAAATGCAAGATCAACCGAAATAATTATAGAAAATCCAAATACTATGTCTGCATAACGACAGCCAAGGTCAAGGACGTCTCCACTTGCCTTGAAGGCTCTGAGAAACGATGGAATGATGGCAATACACACGACTGTCATCACTATACCCTGTATAACAGCAAGAAACATCCCCCAACTAGCCGCCCGATCTGCCCGCTCATTATCCTTGGCTCCAAGATATATGGCTATCACCGCGTTTATTCCAACACCAAATCCGATCGCCACAGCATTTACAAAATTCTGCAGTGGAAATACATACGAAAGTGCTGTCATCGCATCCTCACTTATCTTCGCCACAAAGAAACTGTCAACTATATTGTACAAAGCATTCACCATCATCGATATAACCATAGGCAGTGCCATGGACATCAAAAGTGGGAACACCGGCTTTTCTTTCATAAAATTCTCGTTCATAAAACCTCCAAATATATTTTCATCCAGATTATACCATCCCCCTGCGGGGACGGAGGTACCTGTCCCCTCCGTCCCCAGATGACATAAATAAAGCCCCACAACCTTGCGGTTGTGGGGCGAAAAGATGACCTGATCCGGAAAAATCCACCAACTTGTTTTCGTTTAGATTATTATGTGTAATAATATACTTCAACCAGCATATATGTCAAGATCCTGCACGACCACAAAGTAACCTCTGTCACCATCCTCGTCCACCGGGATAACATGTATAAGACTTACACCCCCATGGTTGTTTGCACAACTGACTGACAAAACCCCTCTGCGAATGTTCTCTGTCTGATATCCCGTATTGCCGCCTGTGTAACTCTCCATTCGCTCGCGGCTGAGAAAATCTCTGACTATTTTTCTTGACCGGTCCGACTCAAACTGGCTGCTTATCAATCCAATTACTTCATCGTAGTTATTCGCACAAGATACAGCATTGTTCAGCTCAGAATCACCTTTTATAACACGGTATTTATCGTTCTCATAATTAACATATATAATATCAGTATACATATATGCGATCCTTGCCTCTACCCTGGATTGAGCCTTTTTTATATCAGACTCTATCTTGTCAAGTACGGTCACTCTGTCCGTACCATCCCTGCTGATGCTGTGGATCACGCTGACATTCTTGCCCTTCTTCTTTGCTTCATACAGCGCAGCGTCCGCGACATTCATACACTCTTCTGTGCTGAATCCTGAACCATTGATCTGACATATACCAGCACTGCAATGGACATTCTGCCCTCTCTCCATTGTCTTGCGCTGAAGTTTTCTGGCAAATCTTATCACCTTTGACTCCAGAACAGATATATCCGATAAGCCCTTGTGAAGCACAACATACTCGTCTCCACCATACCTGCAGACAACGTCCTCTTCATAGCAGTCACTCCGGAGAAACTTTGCCACCTTCTCAATCCAGTAATCACCAACTGCGTGACCATATGTATCATTTACACTCTTGAAATCGTCTATATCCACAAATACAAGAGAAGCACTATCTTCGTCAGTCATGTTATCTATATACTCTCTTATCCTCTGCATTCCGGCTGTCCTGTTGTATATGCCGGTCAGAAGATCATGCTCAGCCTCGTACTTTGTACGCTCAACCTCCTGTCTGGATCTCGCAAGTGATCTGTCCATCTCGACCATATCAACTGCAAACATGATCTGTGTAGAAGCCACCACAGATATTGTCTGGAATGAAATCCCATAATAGAATATGACAACAACCGTGGATATACATGGCAGGATAAAATACAAAACACTTGACCAGAAAACTCTTTTTTCCAGTCTTTTTTTATACTGCAAAAGTATCGAAAAGCTTAGAACAAGTCCTGCTGCAGCAATAAGCTGCGCAACCAGATAACCGCTGCTCCTGTGATAGAAGTTATTGTCATCTATATAATAGAACAGCTTGTCACTGAACTGGGATATAATGAGCAGGACTATCCCAGCAGCACTCAGGACTACCACGCCCCTTGCTCTCGCTGGCATCTTAATCTCTCCTCTGTTGAGAATGACAAGAAGATAAAACGTAAACAAAGTCATATATAAATAGTTGATAAAGAACACGCCAAAATTGCTTATCTTTAGCATGTAATAGGCTGTCTGCCCTGTTTTTCCCTGATAATACCATGTCAACATATCTGCAGTCAGCAGGATGATACATGCAGCCTCCATACACAGGCTTATATTCTTTTTATCTCTATTATTATTCTTCTGAAGGAATATAACCGCAAATGCAAACAGACAAATTAATATTCCCCACATTTCAAATGCTATATTAAATACAGCAGTCCTATCCACTAACTATGCGCCCCCTTATACTTTCTTGGCGATTCATCGTGACATTTGCACAATTTGATTTGTGCAACATTTTTTCAAATTTATAAGTTTACATGAGAATAATTCTATATAACATACCTTAATTTGTCAATTACTAGATAACACATATTTATGGAATTTTGTCGCCACAGGGGACATATATGTCCGGCTGTCATGAACAACATAATAAAGCCTGTCAACATTCTGATGTTTTATGCTAAGAACCTTCACATCAAGCCTTTTGAGTATATCCATGTAAGGGACTACCGCTATTCCAAACCCTGCTGCCACAAGTCCGGCTATGACCTCATCCTCCTCCGTTTCGCATGCTATCTCAGGAGCTTTGCCAAGTCCTTCAAACATCTCATCCACCAGACTTCTCATTCCAGATCCCTTCGAAAAATATACATGTTGATATCCCAGTGTCTCCTCAAGTGTCACCGAATCTCTGTCTGCCAAAGGATGTCCTGACGGTGCTATGACAACAAGATCCTGTCTACCGACAGGAACGGCGGAAAATCCCATCGTCTCAGGCGGTCTTGAACAGAAAACCATGTCATATTTTCTGGCCGCAAGATCATCAAGCAGTTGCCCTGTGGTTCCTGTGTGAAATGTAAACGACGTATTTCTGTTTCCACATTTCTTCAGGTACTCTGCTGCCAGACGCGGTACAAATTCCATTCCAAGAGGTCTTATGAGTCCAAGCCGTATCACACCATCCCCGGCAGCCTCTTTTTGTATGGACTTCACTCCCGCATCAAGCGTGCCCAGCGAATGCTCTGCACACGCAAGAAATTCTCTGCCAAATGCAGTGAGCTCTGTATTGCGCCCATTCTTTTCAAAAAGCATTACCCCAAGTTCTTCCTCAAGCTGGGATATTGCGTGACTGAGACTTGGCTGCGTTATATTCAGATTTCTAGCCGCATTTGTGTAATGCTGAACATGGGCCAGTTCAACAAAATATCTAATATATGACAGGTTCACTTATACCTCCCCCTTTTCACTATTTATACATGATCCTATTCATATTTTAATACAATCCGAATATTTTTTATAGACAAAATCTATCAAACCATAAAAACTATTTATTTGTTATGTGGTGTTGTCGGTGCTACAATCAAAAACCGCAGGGATATATATATGAAGTCTTAGACAATTAAAGCTCCCCTGATGCTGGGGAAATCAAAGTATATGTTATAAAACACATTATATAATGAAAGAAATGAGGAAAAACAGAAAATGAATACTCAATCAGGAAATGCACATCTGCACAACATCTGGGGCGAAATCGCCCTGATAACAGCTGTCATCATCAATAGTTTCGGAGTGGTTCTCATGCTCTATTCTGCAGCGGGAATATCGGCAATATCCAGCGTACCATACGCATTCTCTCTGGTTCTTCCAAGACTGACTCTCGGAACCTGGACATACATATTTCAGGGCGTACTTATTCTCACCCTCATGATCATGAGAAGGAAATTTGTCCCCCAGTATCTGTGCAGCTTCATAGTTGGTTTCGTATTTGGCAAGATGCTGGATATCCATGAGATGTGGATCGGAGCTTTGCCAACTGCCCTCCCATGGAGAATCCTTTACTTTGTGATAAGTTATATTTTGATATGCATCGGAATCGCACTGTCCAACAGATGTGGGCTTCCGATCATCCCGACAGACCTATTCCCAAGAGAGCTGTCTGAGATTATATCGGCAAAATATTCCAAGGTTAAGATTTCGTTTGATGTGATCTGCCTTGCAACGACAGCTGCCATGACAGGTTTTATCCTTGGTCATATCTACGGTCTGGGAATCGGCACAGTTCTTGCTGCATTCACCATGGGCAAGGGAATCGCCATAGTTGGAAATGTCATGGACAAGCACATCGCCATCGCACCATACATAACCAATCACATCAGGCGCCACGGCACCCACAAAGCTCAGTACGCAGGACACTAAGAACAAATTCAACACAAAAAGAACCATATATATGCCAGTCGGTAGTGAAGGCGCCATTGGTTCGATCAGTTACCTGCTAAGGCGAAGCAAACAACGCCCTTATCGTTTGCGTAGCCGCATGCATATGTAACTGGTCGAATCAAGGGAAGCCGAACGTGACTGCATATATATGGTTATTTTTTATCGTCCATCAATCAGGCATTTGCCAGCTGGCGTCCGAGCTCCTTACACTCCTCAAGGCCTTCTGCGTCAGGTGTCTCATGGCACATAAGTCCGGCTCCGCCTACGAGTTCTGCGCCTGCTGACTGCATTCTCGCCTCCCAGTCGCGCATCCACTCGCCATCTCCCCAGCCGTATGAACCGAAGAGTGCGATCTTCTTGCCTGCCGCAAATCCCTCAACCTCAGCAACAAATGGCTCCATCTCAGCCTCCTCAAGCACCTCAGCTCCCATAGCCGGGCATCCAAGTGCAAATACTGGTTCATCCTTGAGTGCATCCGGTGTAATGCTGCTTACAAATACTACCTCCGCTTCCTTTCCAGCATCTCTCACGCCATCCGCGATAGCCTCCGCCATCATCTGTGTATTTCCGCCCTGTGTCCAGAATACGATATTAATTTTGCTCATAATAATCCTCCTTATGAAATTATGTGGAGCAGACGCATTCCAATGCGCTGCGCGCGGCGTCTGCGTGAACTGTCATCAAGCATCGCTTGATGACCTGCGCACACATCAGTGTGCTTCCTTCCTTCACAAGGATTCCTCCCACTTGCGTGGGTCCCTCCTTATGAAAATTATATGTAAAAGGGGCTTTCCCTATACATCCTTGTAAACTGTGTTTATCTGCATCTTTCCATATACTTCGTTCAGTGTGCTATGTGTAATTAAAAACTCACTATATGGATACTATACCTGTATCAGCTGAATCCTACGCCGCGTTTCTACTCGCCGTGTACATCCCCATGATGTCTCTCATATGCAGTCCATTTGAAAGAAACTGGATAAGTCTCTCTTCCGCACATTCAAATATATGAAATGTTCTCCGCTTTGATTCAGCATCCTCATACACCTTCCAGTAGCCGGAACAAAGTGCATTTCTGCCACTTTGCCGAATAAAACCCTCCACATCCTCCGGTGGATATCCCAGCAGCAAGCCCATCTCGTGCGGAAACCACTCCTTGCCAAGAGCTCCATCGCCACAAGCTATATCTTCCTGTGCCGGTTGTTTCGAGGTGAATCTTCCTCTGCTCTTTAAGTACTGCTGATATTTTCCGCGGAACTCAGCGAGGATCTCAGAAAGTTCCATGTCTGCATATCCCAGCTCAGACATAAGTCTTTGCACATCATTCCTCTGGACAAATGCCCTGAGCTTTGCCGCATTGTAGATAAATACATTTACCCTGCCACAGGTTGCTCCCAGTGTGTACATACATATATCGCTGTCCTTCAGTATCTCCACCATCTGACGATATCCGCTGAGTTCTATGTTCAGAAGATTTGACACCTTGACGCCCGTTATCACTGGTGCACACTGAAGTGCCATCTGAAGTTCCACATCGCCGAGCTCCATGCCCTTCATGATCTCCCATGTATTTTCACTCATACAAAACCTCCTTGTGACAAATAGGTGTTTGAGAATAACAGGAAAATGCTATACAAGCCCACATTTTAAATAGTGATTTAAAGCATTTCCACGTCTAGTTAGCCTTGCCTAACCCTGATGAAAATACTACAGGATTCCTCCCCGAACGTCAATAACCCGGAGTGAGACATTTTCTCACTCCGGGTTATCTTATTGATTAAAAATATACATTTATAAATTCTGCTTTATCATCGTCCTGCGCGGCTCTTTATTTCCGCCTGTTACCATATTGAGCAGCCGCCACACACCATATGCACAGATCCCACACACAGCCACAGGTACAAGGAGCACTACTATGACTCCTGTACAGACTCCTGTAACCAGGTATCTAAAATATTTCATCACATCACCATTCCTCATCCTCATATCTCCTGTCGTTTCACGCGCGCATTCATATTACAGCATATCGCCTATAAGCTGATCTTCTTAGTAAGCAGTGTCGCACTTCCTATATAACTGCCGATCATGCATACAACGTAGAGTATAAGCTGCGGTATATTCTTATACATAGCGTAAAGCATAGTCTCCACCTGTATGTCCGTCCCAAGATGCGGAAGCTTGTATGCTATGTAGCTCACCAGCACATAAAGAGCCACAAAAAGTATAAAGCTGACAACGCCCTTTATCTTCTTGTTCTGGAGCACTGTGGAAGACAGTGACACTGCGAGGTACGCTATGGTTATCATTGTATAGAATTGAATAAGTGCTACTACTATGAACCCTGCAACATTTGCAATGACACTTCCTATTGACAATCCTCTTGTTCCCAGAATATCATCCAGCACAAGCTCAACGCTAGCTACACCACCGTTATGTGACTTAAGCAGGTTATAATCAACAACTATAAGCAGTCCAAGAAAGGCCACAAGTGTCGCACCGGTGAGCAGGATTGAAAGCAGCTTTGCACCGATAATCTTGTAATTTGAAATTGGCGTCATAAACACCATATACCCAGTCTTGTTCTTCAGATCCTGACTATATATTATCACACCATATATCAAGACGAACATAAACGAAGCCCAACCTCCCATCACAAGGAAGGTGATACCAAGTCCAGCTAACAAATTCTTTTCTGCAAATATTCCAATCACGAACAGCAATTCTGCTGCCGCAAGAGCCGTTATAACCACCAGAAGTGGAAATACTCCACGTCTGTATTCATATTTCATCATCTTTAACATAATATCTATCTCTCCTTCATCAACAAATTTACAATCCAGTATGAACTTCGTTCATAGCGGTTCCTCCTAAGCATATATTTCCTTATACATATCAACTATCGACTTGCCCCTGCTCACTCGCAGTTCCTCTGCATCTCCCTGAAGCACACAGGTGCCATTCTTGATAAAGAATGCGTGATCCACGATCCTCTCAAGCTCATCCACAAGGTGGCTGGACATGAGCACGGCTGTGTCATCCGATATATTCCGGACAATCGTGCTGATGATCTTTTCCCTCGCTATAATGTCTATTCCGTTCAGTGGCTCATCCAGCATGACGATCCTACTGTCTCTGGACAAAGTCACCGCTATCTTGAGTTTTGCCAGCATTCCTGAGGACATACTCTTTGCCTTCTGGTCCGGATTCAGCTCCATTTCCGCAAGCAGTCCCATGTATTTGTCATAATCAAAGTCATTAAAGAAATCTTTATAATACTTTCCTATGTCTTTACAGTTCATATATCCGAAGAAAAATGCCTCCGTCGGCATATAAGCTATGTCCTTCTTTGACCTGTACGTCATAGGCACTCCATCTATTGTGATAGTTCCTGAGTCCGGCTTGACCAGGCCGGCTATGATCTTCATAAGTGTTGACTTTCCACTTCCATTTGGACCGAGCAGCGCATATATGTGTCCCGGCTCTATCTCCAGCGACAGGTCGGATATCGCTGTGGTGGTGATATACTTCTTAACAAGATGTTCGCATTTTAACATTGTATCATTTCCCTTCTTTTTTATTCCTTCTTATTTCATTCTTTTTTATTTTCTTTTTACTTACCGAAGTGTTCTTTTAGCAGCTCAAGGATCTCATCGTGTGAAAATCCCATACCGGTGAGCTGTTCATCAAAGCTCTGTATGATTTCCTCTATTCTCTCCTTTTTCAGGTCGTCTATGACCTTGTCATCCTCCGTCACAAATGTTCCTATTCCACGTCTGGTATAGGACAACCCCATAGACTCCATCTCGCTGTAAATCCTCGCTGCAGTATTCGGATTTATCTGGTATTCTATGGCAAGTTCTCTTGATGACGGAAGCTTAGATCCCAAAGGCAGTGTGCCCGCTATGATCTTCTGCTTTATATCCTCTATGACCTGAAGATATATGGGGATATTCGTCTTAAATTCCATCACACACCTCCTCCTTGTATGTTGTCTAGCTCCGCTGTACCGCTGTACTATTTGAATAGTACACTAGTGTCATAGTATTGTCAACTATATTTTTAAATAAAGCATATTTTTTTAGTTTTTTTCATCTAGATAGTAACTCATGCATCCGGTCATCTCGCCATCTTTGCTTATCACCTACATTTTATCTCATATACAATGTTTTCACTTAAAAGATAAAAAAATTATCCATAAAACACATTATTCTGTGTCCTACGGATAATTTTTTAAAATTTTTTCTTTTTTAGAGCTTTTTCATCTATTTGGAGATAATTTTGTATCTTTTCCATGGTTATCCCAACAGCCACTAGAGAATTCATACAGATTAAATTTCTAGCAAGCCCTCAGCACCAGTGCTTGCAGCTCGCACACATTCATATAAAGCTTCTCAACTCTGTCTGCAAATATCGCTGTGGAGAATTTATCCGTGTCAATCCCAGATGGAATCACCTCAACAGGACATAACACATCATACTTTTCAAGCACATCCTCTAGAAGGTTGAGAACTCGCATTGGGAATGTATGACATCTGGTTTCCATTCTATGAGTTTGTCTATGACCGCCTTGATAACAGGCATCTTAAGCCTCGCCTCCGGATAAATCTTTCCGGCACCTATTGACGCCGCATATATCACATCTCCATCTATATATGTGTGGTGATTTCTCGAGAGTGTAAGTATCTTCATAATCTATCGTCTCCTTCTATTTCAGGCGATGTTCATTCTGTACATCACCACCTGCACCTTATCCTCATATCAACTACTTTCTGGTTCTTACTCTGCCTTTGATATATTTTCTGTTCCATAAAAGAGCTTTTCGTATACCCTGAAGATAAATTGCCATGAAAATCTCTTGGTAAATTTAATGACAAATTATTTAGAAAACTCCTTGCATTTTTTTCAGAATCTTCTTATACTATTATGGCAGTGTTGATAAACACTATCGGTGCGTGGCTCAGCTTGGTAGAGCGCTTCGTTCGGGACGAAGAGGTCGTGGGTTCGAATCCCGTCGCACCGATTTTTTTTGTATTCTTTTTTATTCTTCTGATTTTAAGTTCATTTCAACTTCCGCCCCCATTTTTTTTCAGGACGCCTTTATCTGAGCAACGAAAGTTTTTTATCCCCCTAAATGTTATTTTACAGATATACTTTAGCAAATTTGAGTATAAAACTCCTGTTCACTGTCCATACTCTATTTAGGAGAAAATCCACAGACTGCCAGGCAGTCACCATTTTTTTCAGATAAATTCATAATTTCAGGAGGTATACAGTACATGTCAAATATGTTTTGTTTTCAGTGTCAGCAGACAGCGGGGGGATCCGCATGTATCAATACCGGAGTGTGCGGCAAGCAGCCGTCCACATCAAATCTACAGGATGAGCTCGTATGCGAACTCATAAAGCTTGCTGAACTCTCAAAAAAAGAAAATAAGCACAGCAAAATCGCCGACAAACTTATAATAGACGGCCTTTTCACCACCCTGACAAATGTCAACTTTGACGATAGCGCTATAAAAGAATTTATAGGAAGAGTTAAAAACGAACAGAACAAGATCTGCAAATCCGAGTCTGAAAAGATACACGTGATTGATCTCTGGGATGGTGACACCGATGTTGTATCGCTGCGCTCCACCCTGCTGTTTGGTCTCAAGGGTATGGCAGCATACGCCCACCACGCCATGAACCTTGGATACACAGATAATGAAGTTTTGAAATGGTTCTACAAAGGACTTTGCGAGGTAAACAAAGAGCACAGCGTTACGGAATGGATAGATCTCATTATGGAATTTGGCCAGGTAAATTTCAAATGCATGGAGCTGCTGGACAAAGCCAACACTGAATCATTTGGCAATCCTGTGCCTACGAGAGTAAATGTCGACATCAAAAAGGGGCCATTTATCGTGGTCTCCGGTCACGACCTGAACGACCTGTCACAGCTCCTTGAGCAGACTAAAAAGACAGGAGTAAATGTATATACCCACTGCGAGATGCTGCCTGCGCACGGCTATCCGGAACTTAACAAATACCCTAATCTGGCGGGAAACTTCGGAACCGCATGGCAGAGCCAACAGACGGAATTTGAGAACATACCCGCGCCGGTGCTCTTCACCACCAACTGTCTCATGCCGCCAAGGCCGAGCTACAAGGACAGGATCTACACCACATCAGTCGTGGGTTATGACGGCATGGTTCACATCTCAGGTACAAGAGCAGGGAAGAAAGATTTTACCCCTCTGATCAAGCACGCGCAGAAACTCGGCGGCTATGAACACGACAGGAGCATGAGCGGCATAAACGGCGGCCATATGCTGACGACCGGATTTGGCCACAGCGCAGTTCTGTCGCAGGCTGGCAAAATCATAGATGCAATCAAGGCTGGTCATATCAAACACATTTTCCTCGTTGGCGGCTGCGACGGCGCACATCCGGGACGCAACTATTACACCAAATTCGTAAAGCAGACTCCGATGGACACCATTGTCCTCACCCTCGCCTGCGGCAAATACCGTTTCAACGATCTCGACCTCGGCGAAATTGACGGGATTCCAAGAATACTCGACATGGGACAGTGCAACGATTCCTACAGTGCCATCAAGGTTGCTTTGGCTCTTGCTGATGCATTTCATTGCAGCATAAACGACCTCCCACTCACCCTTGTCCTGTCATGGTATGAGCAGAAGGCTGTCTGCATACTTCTCACCCTGCTGTCACTGGGTGTGCGCAACATGTATATCGGCCCGACACTGCCTGCGTTCATGTCTGAGACCGTGGTGAAATATCTGGTAGAAAATTATAAGCTAAACCCGATCACTGCTCCTGAACAGGATATGGATGCGATACTGAAACGATAAAAAATATACGTTCAAAAAAGCTGCATTATCAATTGATGATAGTGCAGCCTTACTTTGGAATTATTTTAATTGTTATCTTTTTCTGTCTCATTTCTATCTTCTGAAGCCATTTTCTTTACTTTATAACTATCAGCAGACTCTCTTACCATATTATAAATAGGTTCAATTTCATCAACCGGATACTCGAGCAACTCCGCTATCTGATCAATTGTATACCCTTTCTTTATTTTTGCGCCTACTTGTTTCATGAGGATATTCTGTTCTCCTATCTGAATCCCCTCCTCAAGTGATTCTTCTTTCTCCATCTTTATATGCTTTTCCTGATCATACTCAAATATATTCATTCTCAGCACCTCCGCCCTGTTCTTCTCTAGAAAGTCAGACAAAATTCCATTTTTCACACATTCATCTATAGCCAGCTCCATCGCCTCATCAAATGAATATTTGTTCTGAAATTTTCTGACGGTACTAACAAATTCCATGTACTGATAAAGAGTTGGACTCCTTTTTAACAGATCTTCATTATATCCAGGATTGATGTTTAGAACATCTATCTTCAACTCCAATGCCGGATTATCTGTATGCTTTTCATATGCATCCGATAATTTCATCTCATATCTTTCCGGGATTTTCTCTTTGCCATTATAGAATACTACAAATTTAGGCTCTGGTAGTCTGATCAATCGTCTACTGTAAATATTCGCATTATATGTAAGTGCCGCCATCAGGCATGCTACATACTCCAGATCACGCAAAGGCATATTAGGATTAACTGTAGATTGCTGCTCGTATAACATGAGATGTGATGCAATAATAAAAGAGGCATCATTCTTCACGCCCATATATATTGCATTTTTCAATGTTGTCACGATTACATCATCAGGATTATTATAATTTGATCCGTTCATTGCATTATAAATTTCAAGTGCAACGTTCCTGTCATTCACTAACATTCGGAATATAGAATCCTTATACTTTTCATTTACGTTTCCAAGTATTTGTGACAGGTTGTTGATTGCCTGCTTAAAAATATCTCCATTCTCCCTGTTAAGAATAGAATAATCAAGATAATAATCTTTTTTACTTTTCTGTGCCATTCATTGTCCTCCTTGAGTGTTTATTTCAGGGGATAACAATGTCTGACTGAACATACAAGTTTACTCTTTACCAGAATCCCCTGCTTACAAAATGTGATACAAAAGCATGTGAAATTCGTGAGATAAAGATATGAAATACTGATCTTTGCCGTAGAAATCTTTGACTTGAAACCTATGCTTTGGACGGATTATATCACTTGCAAAAAGCTCTGTCTACAGTTTTTACAAAACTCTCCAAAACGTATATAACTCAATGGATCACACTTTTTTGAATATATCACTTATACCCTCCGCCATATCCGCATTTATCCCTATAGCTCTGTTCCCAAGACTTTCTGGAATCACAGCCTGATCGAGATTTAACCTGACAAGGGTTCGGTTTTCGTTGATTGCGGCGGGACGGTACACAGAAGCCGTAGATGAGATATTAATCAAAGTCGCCAAGGCAAAGCCGCAGAAGTCAATGTTGTAGGGATGGAGGCGCTAATGATGGAAAAGTACATTACCGATGAACGCACAGGGCTGAAATATGAATTGGTCGATGACTATTACCTGGTTGTCGGAGATGATGAGCCGGAGGAAGATCAGCCAATCGGGGTATGGGGACAACGGCATTTACGCCATTTGAAACGCCACCACAAGGTAATCTATGCAAATTTGCTGACGAGCGGCAAGCTACCCGAATATCTTGCGGATATTGACCGACGGGCAGAGAAACTTTTTCTTCGGCTTGCAAAACAAAACAGCGATTTTCAATCTTTTCATTGCTCTGCCTGCCTTTCTGCCAAATATTCCTCCAGGCACAGCCCTTTTTCATACATCTCTGTGGCGGCCTCAACTCCAACATACCGATAATGCCATACTTCCTCGGCAACGCCCGTGATGTCGGTTTTATCTCCAGGGTAACGGAAGATAAAACCGTATTTGTAGCTGTTTTCTTGCAGCCAGAGATAAAGATCATAGGTGGCTCCGTTGATGTCCACGGCTAAACCAATTTGATGTTCACTGTATCCGGGAACAGATACCCATTGCTTTGCCAGTTCCTCCGCTTCGCTCTGGGAATTTCCCTCTTTGCGGTATCCAGCCACTTTGTCGTCATAGAGCTGCTGCTGCTTTTTCTGCGTGCGGTAACCGGATACGACCATAGGCAGTTGATCCCAATTTCCTTCTTTTGCTGCTTCCAACATCTCCATGAGAGAATCATAGATGCGTTCATCTACTTTCTCACCGCCGGGCACCTCTACCAGTTTTGGCTCGTAGTTTTCGGGGATCGCGTTTTCATAGTTTACCAACACCAAGTTCCAGTCGGTGTCATCATTTGCTGTCTGCGTGTTTTGGGATGAGCTTTCACCCCCAAGGCCAACTTGCACATCATCAGGCCCATGCGTTGTGGTGTCGTTTACTTGGGAATTTTCAGGCGATTCTTTATCTCCAACCAATGTGAACGCATATACACAAACAGCCACGACCAGAATGACTGTGGCAATACTTCCCCAAGTAAAGCGCCTCCGCCGCTGCTTTTGCCTCCGGCGATGACCTTCATTGGGAACAGGCAACATTTTTTCTTCCATCATATAAAGCCTCCTTTCTGAAGGGGAACAAAAGCGCCCCTGTCAGTATTTATTGTACTGAACAGCGGCGCTTGGAACTTTAATATGAAGTTGTTTATTTCCTAAGAAAATCCTAATGTAAGGGGGGGAGATTTTACTTATGTTCTATCCAGCGGCGGTTCACAGCTTTGCATCGGACAACACTTTCCCTCTCATATGATATTTGTCAACAGAAATCTGGATTTGAAATGTGTAGGCGGTGCTGTTTTTGACCTTCAAATCCAGCCGACCTTCCGCCACCGCCGCGTCAATTCCTTGGGGAATGCCGGGCATATTGCGGTGAAGGTCGATTCCATGTGTATGCTGTTCTGTAACAGTCAGCGGAGTATCCTTCCCATCATTTCGCTCCTTTCGGTGATTTGTTTCATAAAAGAGCAAATCCATGCTCCTATCAGTATCGTTCTACTGGGCAAGAGCATTGATTGTTTTAATATGAAGTTGATTGATTCCTAAGAAAATGCAAAGAAATTGCTAATTTGACAACGGCAAAGAGACTGTGAATGTAACCACATGATTTTTGCTGGATGCGCTGATTGCCCCGCCATGCAGCGTGACGATCTCCTTTGCTATGGCTAATCCAAGCCCTGTGCCGCCTGTATCAGAGGAACGAGACTGATCTACCCGGTAGAATTTATCGAAAAGAGACGCCAATGCCTCATTTGGAATATCTTCGCCGCTGTTCTGAAACCGAATGATGACTTCATGTTCCAATTTTTCAGCGGAGATCACAATCTCGGTATGTGGGAAGCTATACGATGCGGCATTTTTCAGAATGTTGTTGAATACCCGTGCCAGCTTTTCCGGATCGGCTTCGATGGTCAAGTTCTCGTCAAGATGCAGGGTAACGGTGTTTCCCCTGGGAGCCAAAACAGGAGACAATTCATCCGATAGTTGGACCAGCATATAATAAAGGTCGATGGTTTCCTTGGACAAGGTGATTTTCTGAGATTTATATTTTGTGATCTCAAAGAATTCATTTACCATCGTCTCCAGTCGGTAGGCTTTTTCCAACGCGATATGAACCCGCGCAGCCCTCTGCTCATGGGGCATATTCGGATCTTCCTCCAACAGATTGAGGTATCCAATTACAGATGTGAGTGGGGTCCGAATATCATGGGCCAGGTACATAACCAATTCATCTTTCCGCTGTTCAGCCAAAGCGGTTTCCTTTTTTCGTTCTGCTAAAGTTTGTTTTACAGAGTTTAGCTTCCGCTCAAATGGCAGCATTTCCGGTGACAACTGGATTTTCTTTTCATCGTCTTCCAGCAATGACTCTATCCCTTGATTGACCTCTCTGAAATAGCCGGTAACCCACCGGAAAATTCGTACCATGAGGATTGTAAATATTAGAAGAACGGCCACAGCGAAAAAAATTTCTTTATTACCTCGAAAATGGTCACTGTAATAATAAAATGCTGCTTCATGCTTCATGTCGAATACGGTTTCCAGAATCCATACAATCAGATCGCCAATTCGCTGTTTCCAGATGAAAAGATACAGCCCCACCACCACAATGATAGAGGTAATGACATTCATGCAAACTCGTCGAATGAGTTTGGATTGAAAAGCAACGTATTCGTCTTTTTTATCAACTTTCAATTTTATATCCTACCCCCCATATCGTCTTAATGAATCTGGGCTTGTCCATACTATCTCCCAATTTCTCCCGCAGGTGGCGGATATGAACGGTGATGGTGTTGTTGGATTTGCTGTAATACTCGTCCTGCCAGATTTTATGAAACAAATCTTCTGAACTGACTACATTCCCGGTATTTTCCAGAAGAATACGCAGGATCGAAAACTCTGTAGGTGTCAGCACCAAGGGCGTTTCCCCCAAAAAGCAGGTATGTGCCTTGATATTCATTGTCAAGGAACCGCAAACAAGATTATCTTCTGATGCGGCAGACGAGGTTTCACCGGTATCAGAATGAGCAGGATTGTACTTTTGATACCGGCGAAGCTGAGACTTTACCCGTGCAATCATCTCCAGAGGGCGAAACGGCTTTGTAATGTAATCATCCGCTCCAAGAGTAAGGCCGGTAATTTTATCAGTCTCAGCATCTTTGGCTGTCAGCATGATGATGGGGTAGGTATGATGTTCCCTGATTTTCTTGCATAGAGTGAATCCATCTATGTCAGGAAGCATAATATCCAAAATTGCAAGATCAATGGGGGTTGTTTCAATGCAGTTAAGGGCTTCTTGGGCCGTATAAAATTTGAATACAGTGTAGTTTTCGTTTTTCAAATAGACTTCTATTAAATCCGCAATTTCTGTTTCGTCATCGACTACTAATATTTTATTAGACATGAAGTCACTCTCCCTTCAAAGAGTATATATATTATATTATCAAAGTCAAACACAGAACATCCTTATTATTTCATGAGAAAACATTAAGATTTTCCTAATTTCTCACAGATTGCAATATCTTGGGGCTGAATTTTGGCAAGTTAAGAAACCCCTTGATATATTAGTCGTATCTGTTCATCTCTAAGCTATATTATATTTCGTTCTTATTTATTAAGCAATGATTCGCCTATTAAATCAGGTCCACAACCAGAACAATCATGCTTGTTTACCAGTATAATAAGGTCATTCCACAGCCGCAACCGGCACGATAAAATATTGTTGAGGTGAACGATTATGCCGGTTGATGATTTGGGCAAATCGGGAATGAGAATTCCCATCCGTCATTGAATCTAAGCGTATTGCCCGGTCGAGGAGAATGCACAATTCACTATATCCGTAATGTCGCGCTGGAACAAATCGTCTCAGTGGCGGTCAGCGATCTTGCAGATTTCGTTGCCTGTCACGAATCATTCTTTCTGCAAATGATTGGAAAGCAACAATCTGCGGGGAAAGATCAGAAAGCCTTGTTATATCTCCACGCCACACGTATGTGTCCTTCTGGATCTCTGGGATGTCACAAAGCTCCACTATGCCTTTCTCATCATTTACCTATGTCAGGTATTCATCCTGTATCATCAGAAATTCATCGTCAATATCTCCCAGCATCCTGACATTCATAAGTGAACGGAGTAATCTGCGCTGCTCCCCGCTGCCATACGGTATCTGCGCACTGGCACAGTCGCCACGTTCTTCCAGCAACCGTTTTATCAAATATATTCTTCTTTCACTCTGATTCATTTCTTTCCTCCTATCTGTCCCCGTGGGGTCAGGCCCCTTTCTGTGACCGACCCCTTCTTTATTCAAGACCCGCCACAAGGCTGTACCGGCAATCCCCGATCTGACCATCCGGCAGATTGCACTGGTGTCTCTGCCTGTAGACAATCTGTGCCACAAAGTCTGTCGCCGGATTTTTCAGTATCTCCGCCGGCGTGTCATACTGTTCAACATCACCTTTGTTCATGACTAGCACCTTCGTTAATGCAGACAGTGGGTCTGATTTATCACAAAATCCTTAATGCACTTCTGCGGGCAGATCCGCTCACATTTCCCGCACTGGATACATTTGTCGGTTATCTCGTATCCCTTGAAAGTCTTTTCACTAAAATAACCATACCTCATATGAAGTATGGTCATCTAATAAACCGTTATATTACTCAGATATTTCTTCCCTGGTACTGAATGGTTACTATATATACTCTATTTTGTTCCTTATCAATCTTGAATATTACGATGTAGTTATCTACTATCAGTTGCTTATATCCTTTTCCAGCAAATTACCCAACCAAACGATCCTGATGTGATTCAGGCAATTGTTCAAGTGATTTTATCGCATCCCATATCCTATCCGTTTGTCCCTTTGCATTCTCCGGGGACATCTTCTCAAGCGCTATATATGCATATATGTCATCGATATCACGAAAGGCTCTGGGATATAAGATTACGCTATATTTATCCATAGTATTTTTTGTTCAGCCTTTCTATAGCACTGTCTACCGATATCAGTTCAGCCCCATTCTCTACTTCTTTTTCAGCTTCATAGATTGCCTGATCGATCCTGTTGATCTGTGCAAATTTTTCATACAGCTCTGCACTCATTACAACTAAATCACTATATCCATTTTTTGTAATAAAAATAGGCTCCTGTTTCTTATGAGCTAATTCTGAAATCTCACTTGTATTTCTCAAATCTCTAATTGGCATAATAGTTGGCATGATCAACACCTCTCTTTCTTGTGTCATTATTGTAGCATAATTATGTAACACTGTAAATGTACAATCTTATGTCAACTGTCACCCCAATATGCGCATTCATATTATAAAGCTGGTGTATTTATAGTATGTATGGTGTAATTCGCCTATAAGTAACCAAAAGAAACTATTGGATTTTATAACCCTATTAAATATTTTTATTAAGAGGTAATTATTATGAGCGACAAATTAAAAGAATTGCCGGCATGCCCGGTTGAGACGACACTAAGTCTTATTGGCGACAAATGGAAGATTCTGATCCTGAGAGATCTGATAACCTGCACAAAGAGATTTGGAGAACTGAAAAAATCCATCGGAACTGTTTCACAGAAGGTTCTCACCGCACAGCTCCGTGACATGGAAGAAAATGGACTCATCCACAGAGAGGTGTATGCGGAGGTTTCTCCCAAAGTGGAATACTCACTGACTGAACTCGGTCAAAGTCTCCAGCCTGTGCTTGATGCAATGAGAAACTGGGGCGAAGATTATAAAAGCAAGAATGCCTGAAAACAACTCTGTTATATATACAGCAAGGGCTGACTACTCTGTTTAGAGCAGTCAGCCCAATTATTGTCAGCCGACAATTTTGTCTAATTCCCGCTTAACCTTCTCAAGCTCTGCCTTATAGTCTGCCAGATGTCTCTTCTCCTGCTTTATCCTATAAACATAATTGCTGGTATCCTGGGAAGTTCCTTTCTCCTCCTGGCGGCAATGAACGTACATAGGAATCTCTTTTGCGGCACGTCTTATCACATATGCTATGACCGAAACCACCATAGCCCCAACAAAGATAAACAAATACGTCTGTGAAACGAACCTGTACGCTATAAGCGCCGCATTTGCCGCTATATAAGCAAATATCCCCACAACAACCAGAAGCAGTATCATGGTGATCTTGAAATTTTTCAACAACGCCGAGTATTTTAACTCACAGGCAGCTATCTTTTTCTCGGACTCAGAGATCAAATTCTCTGTATCCCGGATTTTAGCCATGAGCTGCTCCATGCGATACTCATCACCTATTTCTTCATTTAACTTTTTCTGTGATACCGATAAATGCATAAATCCCACTCCTTCTTATTTGAATATCAATCTCACTTCCACTCCCCCATCGACATTCTTCATCTCACAGTCAAATCCATGTCTGTCCATGATGATCTTGACGATCGAAAGTCCAAGTCCGGTGCCATTATGCCCATGACGACTGTTATCACCCTTGACAAATGGCTTCCACACATTTGTCAGTGTGTCCTTATCAAGCGGTTCGCAGGAATTGACAAATGACATCTCTTTGTCATAGATCTCCACCGTGATGTGTCCGCCGTCAGTCACATACTTCACAGCATTGTCCATGATATTCTTTATCGCCTGATTCATAAGCGTCTCGTCTGCATGTACTGTGCAGGCACCATTTACCTCAATGGATACATTCTTCTCTTTTATCCTCTCAGCATACTCATCTGCCACTGAATTTACAATAGCAGTGATATCCACATCAGTCCTATGGAGCTTAGTGCTCACATCCTCAGCCTTTGCCATATCTAGAATCGATACTATCTGAGTATTCATCTGGTGAACTTCATTGATTATGTTATCCGTGTAATGCCTGTTCTTCTCCGGATTGGTTCCATCCCGCAGGTTCTCTGCATTGAGCTGGATAACCGCAAGGGGACTCTTCAGATCATGAGCCATGGCATTGGATGTTGTACGTCTGTACTGCTCCATGTCGTAAGCCGACAAGTATGTCTTATACATGGCATAGGCAATTGCAAGTGAAAGTATCACGCACAGAACAACTATACCCGCCCAGGTGCATATCATAAGCACTCCAACTAGTGATTTCCAGATATTTGTATGGAAGTCTGAAACGATATAATATCCATTGCCCAGATCAGACACCTCCGTGGTGTGGTGTCCAAAGCCGCATTTGTATTCTTTTTCGGCATACCCCTGAACGCCATCAGAGTCTGCCTCTGAGGCAGCATCTATCAGCTCATCCACATTCTCATATTCATCAATGTCTGCACAGTATAAAGATCCCCCGACAATATTTAACGATACCCTGAATCCCTTTGACATATTAAGTCTTACATAACCATCAGGAATATTGTCATTAGTCACTGTATATACCGTATAGTCATCTTTAAATTCGGTTGTCCCGTCTTCTTCTGTCACCAGGAAATCTTCATCACAGTCGATATAAGTATATTTCCCAACCCAGTAATTGTTGCCCTTGACATATATCTCCAGGGGCTGCATATCTCCGGACGAGGGAACTTTATACATTTCCTTGAACATCTCCCTGTCCTCTTCAGGTGTACATGAAAGGTAGTAAGTTTTTCCATCTGCATCATCTATTCCCATAAATACATGCTCTCCAGTTGATGCAACCTTTGAAGTACTTCCATCGGCATCCCTATGATACACTGCCAACACGCCGTCTTCCGAATCCAAATCACCTATCACAGCGAGGCGGGCCATCGAACAATAATATTCCATCGTTCCGGCAAATGCGTTCTCAGCTGTCTGAAATTCATAATCCACAGCTTTTTCCACTTTGCCATCTGCCGCATTTCTAAAATTCTTCGCAACCTCCTGCTCAGCTGTATTGACTACTTTATCAAGATGCTCCTTTGCATTGTCCAAACTGTTGTTATACATTGAGATAAGCATCTCAGTCACTATTGCTCCCAGCACTGATACTGCCAATATAAATGGCACAAATACCTTCAGGAAAAACATGCCAAACTTCTGTTTCTTCCAGTACATTTTTACTTCTGATCTCTTTTTACTCATAATCCATTCCCCAAATATCCATAATCCTCATGCCTTGCGGCATCACTCCCATCAATCCATCCTGTATCCCTTTGCAAATACTGTCTTGATCTTTTTACCCGGCTCTCCAAGTGCCTGGCGAAGCTTCTTGATGTGGTTATCAACTACCCTGTCGCTGCCCTCATAATCATAGCCCCACAACCTGACCAGAAGGTCATCCCTTGTGATAAGCATTCCTCTGTGCTCCATAAAGTACTTCAGCATGGCGTATTCCTTCGGTGCAAGCCTCACCTCGTTCCCGGCGGCAAATACCTGAAGCCTGTCCGGATAGATCACGATATCATATGCCTCTATGCTGTTCTTCTTCTCCCACAGCCCCTTACTTCTTCTGAGGAATGACATGATCTTTGCAGAAAGCTCCGCCATGGAAAACGGCTTCACCACATAGTCATCACAGCCTATGTCATAGCCATACAGTCTGTCCTCCTCCCTGCCCCGTGCAGTCAGAAAAATGACAGGCACATAACTCTTTGCCCTGATGGTTCTGCATATCTCAAATCCATCTGCCCCCGGAAGCATGACGTCCAGCAGCACCAGATCGTATTCGTTCTCATACACAAGCTCCAGTGCCTTATCCCCATCATCAGCCCAGGTGAAACAGGTCTCATATTCTGCTTCCCTGCCGTTCATATAGTCCATTATTCCCTCGGCTATCTTCTGCTCGTCCTCAACTAGCAATATGTTGTACTTCATATTTCCTCCCTGTAGCAGCTTTGCATTCTGTATACCTCACAGCACCGTGCCACTCTATGTAAATCATCGATATCTAAGATTCTGAACACAGTATACTTCAAACTTGTATCCTTTTTGTATCCGTTTAAATAAATTTTCCGGCATTCATTAATATAAAAATCCCATCGACTCATGCATTATCTTTCATATATCTTAATCCATGAATCGATGGAATCTTTCCCACTTACTGATAAAGTCCATATAATGATGAAATTCAAAATATAAATAGAGCCACTTGCTCAACACTCAGTTAAAACTGATTTCTAAAAGTACATAATTTTATCACTTTATGGAAATAAACTTCCAAAAAGTGATAAATCCAAGAAATATTTTATCTTTTCGCCATTTTGCAAAGAAAAAGATAAAAAATTTTCTCAGGGAAGCTTGCTAAATCCCAAAAGATAAAAACAGCTTGTTATCTCTCATTTCACGTTTGTCGATTTCAGCCATATTCGTCGATCTCTGCCACGTTCGCCGATCTCTGCCACGTCTGTCAATCTCTGCCACGTCCTCAGATTGTTAGATTCTTATGTCTAACATTTCGAGGTTGCTACATTTTTAGATGTCCATCAAATGTAAGTTGAATTGGTGCTATTTATATTATAACATTCTATGCTTTTATGGCTGAACTTATAATATCGCATACCGTATCTTTGGAAATCCCCATTTTCTGGCTGATTTCATCGGCTGTAAGTCCCATATCCAGGTATGCTTCTA